>NZ_SIXC01000007.1 GCF_004309735.1 Desulfovibrio legallii | reverse complement strand
TTTAAGCGCCAGAACGAGCGTGTCTTCACCGTTGAGAATACATATTCTCAACGGTAATCTGTTCCAGGGCATTTCAAAGATGAAATGCCCTGGCGGTTGCGTAAGCAGCCGCCCGCCGTGTAGGCGCAAGCGCAATTTATTTGCGCGGTTAAGCGCCAGAACGAGCGTGTCTTCACTGTTGAGAATACATATTCTCAACGGTAATCTGTTCCAGGGGCGCGCGTGCTTGAAGTGTCCTCCCGAAGTGGGTACACAAAGGCATGAGCGTCCTGTTGCCTGTTCCACCGTCGGCCGGTTTTTGGGCGGCCCCAGGGGTGGTCCTTTGATGCGTTACGGCGCGGTGGCGGCGCTGGCCGCACAGTTCCCGCCCCTGGAGACGGCCCATCCGGACGGTTTCCTGTGCCTGGGGGGTGACCTGCGGCCCGAACGCCTGCTGGCGGCCTACAGCCGGGGCATCTTCCCCTGGTATGAAGAGGGCCTGCCCGTGCTCTGGTGGTCGCCAGATCCACGTTGCGTGCTGCCGCTGGAGGCCTTTCATTTGCCCCGGCGCAGCGCCCGGACCCTGCGCCGCAGGCCGTTTGCCCTTACCCTGGACCGGGCTTTTGGACGGGTCATCCGATCCTGCGCCGCACCGCGCGCCGCCGCGCCCGGAACCTGGATCATCCCGGAGATGATTGCGGCCTATGAGCGCCTGCACGCCCTGGGCTATGCCCACTCCGTTGAAGCCTGGCGGGACGGCGCGCTGGCGGGCGGCCTTTACGGCGTGGCTCTGGGCCGGGCTTTTTTTGGCGAATCCATGTTCCACACCGAAGCCGAAGCCTCGCGCGCAGCCCTGGCCGGTCTGGTGGCTCTTTTGCGGCAGCGCGGGGCCATACTGCTGGACTGTCAGCAGGAAACGCCCCATATTATGGGCATGGGCGGCGTGCTGCTGCCGCGCCGCAGGTTTGTGGCCCGGCTGCGGGAAGCTCTGGGAGAGCGCCGAGAGGCGGCCCCTCCGTTTTCGGCCCTGTCCGCAGCAGCGCCCGACACCGCCGCAATGCCCTGGGCGCCCTGGCGTACGTCCTATGTCTTTGACGCCGCAGCCGGCGTCTGGCTGCCCGAATCGCCGGAACAGGGCGGCCCCGTGTCGCGCTGATTGTCCGCGCCGACGCGCGGCCCGGTGGTTTGGAGCGGCTGCTCTTTGTACAATGCACTTGCGCAGCGATAATCAGGACGCCGTCGTGCCGCAGCCGCGGACAAGCCCGTATGCGCGCCCAGGCCACAGGCGTCCGCAGTCGCCGCAGTGGCGCGCAGCCCACGGTTTTCGCCGTCAAACAAGCCTGCAACAGGCAGAATACACGTCATGGACACACTTTCCTCTCCGCCGTTCAGCCTGGAAACGGCCTATACCCCCACAGGCGACCAGCCCACGGCCATTGACGCCCTGACCGCCAACCTGGAAGCCGGCGTGCCCGCGCAGGTGCTGCTGGGCGTCACGGGCTCCGGCAAGACCTTTACCATGGCCAACGTCATTGCCCGCTGCAACCGTCCGGCCCTGGTGCTGGCCCCCAACAAGACCCTGGCCGCGCAGCTTTACGGCGAGTTCCGCGCCCTGTTCCCGCGCAATGCCGTGGAGTATTTCGTCAGCTATTACGACTACTACCAGCCGGAAGCCTATGTGCCCGCCTCGGACACCTATATTGAAAAAGACTCCTCCATCAACGACAATATAGACAAGCTGCGCCACGCCGCCACCCATGCTCTGCTGACCCGACGGGACGTGGTCATTGTGGCCTCTGTTTCCTGCATTTACGGCCTGGGCTCGCCAGAATACTACGCCAAGATGGTCATTCCCGTGGAGGTGGGCCAGCGCTTTCCCATGGACGCCCTCATGGCCAGGCTGGTGGAAGTGCACTACGAGCGCAACGATTACGACTTCCACCGCGGCACCTTTCGTGTACGCGGCGACGCCCTGGAGGTTATCCCGGCTTACCACCACGAGCGCGCTCTGCGGCTGGAATTTTTTGGCGACGATATCGACAGCATGCGCGAGATTGACCCTCTTACGGGCGAGGTGCTGGCCGAAGTGGGCAAAACCGTGCTCTATCCCGCCAGTCACTATGTTTCGGCTCAGGACAACCTTAAGCGCACGGCGGACGACATCCGCGACGAACTGGCCGCGCGTCTGGCCTGGTTTCAGGAGCACGGCAAACTGGTGGAAGCCCAGCGCCTGGAGCAGCGCACCCAGCTTGACCTGGAAATGATTGAGGAACTCGGCTACTGCAACGGCATAGAAAACTATTCGCGCCATCTGGACGGCCGTAAGGCCGGGGAGCCGCCTTCCTGTCTGCTCAACTATTTTCCCAACGATTTTATATTGTTTGTGGATGAATCCCACATTACCATTCCCCAGGTGGGGGGCATGTACAAGGGGGATCGCTCCCGCAAGCAGACCCTGGTGGACTTTGGCTTCCGTCTGCCCTCGGCTCTGGACAACCGTCCCCTGCGTTTTGACGAGTTCACGGCCCTGCTCAATCAGGTGGTCTACGTTTCAGCCACGCCCGGCAAGTACGAGCTGGACCAGGCTCAGGGCATTGTGGCGGAGCAAATCATCCGTCCCACGGGCTTGGTGGACCCGGAGGTGGACGTGCGTCCTACCAAAGGGCAGATGGACGACCTGTTGGGCGAATGCAAGGCGCGCGTGGAAAACGGTGAGCGGGTGCTGGTAACCACGCTCACCAAGCGCATGGCCGAAGACCTTACGGAATACTGCTGCAACATGGGCGTCAAGGCCCGCTATCTGCATTCGGATATCGACACTCTGGAGCGCATGCAGATCATCCGGGCCCTGCGCCTGGGCGAATTTGACGTGCTGGTGGGCATCAACCTGCTGCGCGAGGGCCTGGATATTCCGGAAGTCGCCCTGGTCTGCATCCTGGATGCGGACAAGGAGGGTTTTCTGCGCTCCACAGGCTCGCTTATCCAGACCTTTGGCCGGGCCGCGCGCAACGTACAAGGCAAGGTCATTCTCTATGCGGACAAGGAAACGGATTCCATGCGCGCCGCCATGGGGGAAACCGCCCGCCGCCGCGCCATCCAGGCCGCCTACAATACGGAACATCAGATCACCCCGGTGAGCACGCGCAAGGGCCTTGAATCTCCGCTGGACAGCCTGTATGTGGAAGACGGCGCGGGCCGCGGACGCGGACGCGGCAAAGGGCGCGGCAAGGCGCAGGAAAGCGCAACGCCGCTTACAGCCGAGGATACGGCTGCCCTGGTGGTCAAGCTGGAAAAAGAGATGCGTCAGGCCGCCCGCGACCTGGAATTTGAACGCGCGGCAGAGCTGCGCGACCGCATCCGCCAGTTGCGCACCCGGCTCATTGCCCTGCCGGAATAGGCGGCACAGGGTCGCTTCTCAAAAATCACACACTGACGCAGCGCCGTCAGCACTCGTCTCAGGAAGGTTTCCGCATGGCTTCACAGTCCCCGTCCACGCCGCGGCAGCATAGTCTGCCGCTTTCCGGTCCCAGCGCGGCCGAACGCGAACGCGCCCGTTGGCTCGCCGCAGAGCTGGAGCGCCACAACTACCTCTACCATACGCTGGACGCGCCAGAAATCAGCGACGACGCCTACGACGCCCTGTTCCGTGAGCTGACGGCCCTGGAAGGGCGCTGGCCGGAGCTGCGCGCCCCGGATTCGCCCACCCTGCGCGTGGGTGGCGGCCTTTTGGGCGGCCTGGACAAAAAGGCCCACAGCCGCCGCATGTACGGCCTGGACAACGTGTTTTCCTCCGCGGAATGGCGGGAATTTGTGGAGCGTATGCGCCGCGCCTGGGATGCGGACCTTAACGGGCCACTGCCCCTGGCCTTCTGGTGCGATCCCAAGCTGGACGGTCTGGCTCTGGAAATCATCTATGAAAATGGCGTGCTGTGCGAAGCGCTTACCCGCGGGGACGGCTTCACGGGCGAGGTGGTCACGGCAGCCGTGCGCACCATCCGCACCGTGCCCCTGCGGCTGCGTGGAGAGGGCCCCTTTCCCGCCCGGCTGGAAGTGCGCGGCGAAGTGGTCATGTACAAACAGGATTTTGCCGCCCTCAACGACCGGCAGGAGGCGCTGGGGCAGAAGCCTTTTGCCAACCCGCGCAACGCCGCCGCTGGAACCCTGCGTCAGCTGGACCTTTCCGTCACAGAGGCGCGTCCGCTGCGTTTCCTGGCCTACAGTCTGGGCGAGGCGCAGTGGCCCCCGGCCACGCCCTGTCGGCTGCAGTCCGGGCTTATGGCCCGGCTTGCGGACTACGGCTTCCTGACGCCGCCCCAGGGGCGGCTCTGCCGCAGCCTGGAAGAAGTGGACGACTATGTGGCCTGGGTGCGCCAGGAACGGCCCGACTTTCTTATGCAGATCGACGGGGCCGTGGCTAAGCTGGACGACCTGGAGGCGCAGGCGGCCCTGGGCTATACGGCCCGCGCACCGCGCTTTGCCGTAGCCTTCAAGTTTCCGGCCATGCAGGCGCAGACCCTGCTCAAAACCATTGAAGTGCAGGTAGGGCGCACGGGCGCGCTCACGCCCGTGGCCGTGCTTGAGCCCGTGGCCGTGGGCGGAGCGCTGGTTTCCCGCGCCACTCTGCACAATGAGGACGAAATCCGCGCCCGCGACGTCCGGGTGGGGGATACGGTCATGGTGCAGCGCGCCGGCGACGTCATCCCCGAAGTGGTGGGCCCTGTGCTGGAAAAACGGCCCGCCGGGGCTGTGCCCTTTGTCTTTCCCCGTACCTGCCCGGCCTGCGGGCAGCCCGTATACCGGGAAGAGGGCGAAGCCGCCTGGCGTTGCGAAAATCTGACCTGCCCGGCCATCCGCCTACGGGCCATCACGCACTTTGTGTCCAAGGCCGGGCTGGACGTGCAGGGCGTGGGGCAGAAGTGGATAGAACAGCTGGTGACCAGCGGACGGGTGCAGTCCCCGGCCGATCTTTTTACGCTGACCGCGCAGGAATTGCTGGGCTTTGAGCGCATGGGCGAGGTGCTGGCGCAGAAGTTTGTGGACGCCCTGGATGCGGCTCGGCATACGGCTGATCTGCGGCGACTGATCAGCGCCCTGGGCATCCGCCATGTGGGCGAGCAGACGGCGCGCACCCTGGCCGGGCATTTTTGCGATCTGGACGCGCTGGAAAACGCTTCGGCCGCAACCTTGCAGGCCCTGCCCGACGTGGGGCCGGAGGTGGCTTCCTCCATCCGCAATTTTTTTGACAGCCCGGCTAACCGGGAAACCTTGGCCCGTCTCAAGGCCCTGGGCCTCTGGCCACAGAGCGGGGAGGGCGACGCTGCCGCTGCGGCGCGGCCTTCCGGGCCGCTTGCGGACAAGCGCGTGTTGTTTACCGGATCACTGGACATGCCCCGCGACAAGGCGCAAAAACTGGCCGAGGCCGCGGGAGCCATTGCCGTCAACAGCGTGAGCAAAAAACTGGACTATCTGGTGGTAGGCGACAAACCGGGAAGCAAGCTGGACAAGGCGCGCGACCTGGGTGTGGCCGTTTTGGATGAAGCGGCATTTAAGGACTTGTTGCACCAATCCGGCGTCGCGCCGGAATAATAGAGAGGAGACGCCATGAGCACGGCAATCATCGTCGTAGGGGCCAACGGCCGCATGGGCCGGACCATCAGCCATCTGGCCGCCATGGAACCGGGCTACAGCCTGGCGGGCATGGTGGACAGCAAGGAACACCTAGGCAAACTCGCGGGCGCGGCCTGCCCGGTGGCGGACACTCTGGCGGCCCTGCTGCCCCAGGCGCCGGGGGCTGTGGTCATCGATTTTACCGCGCCGGTGGTGAGCCTCAATTCGGCCAAGGCCGTGGCCGCCGCGGGCAGCGCCCTGGTCATCGGCACCACGGGATTCAGCGATGCGGAAAGGGCGGAACTGGAAGCCCTGGCCCAACGCGCGCCCATTTTCTGGTCTTCCAACATGAGCATCGGCGTCAATGTGCTGCGCAAGGTACTGCCGGAGCTGGCCCGCGCTCTGGGCGAACCCTATGACATTGAAATTGTGGAGCTGCACCACAACCGCAAGAAGGACAGCCCCAGCGGCACGGCGCTGACCCTGGGCGAAGGCCTGGCCCAGGCGCGCGGCTGGAAGCTGGAGGATGTGCGTTGCTCCTCGCGGGACGGCATTATCGGGGCGCGGCCCAAGGCGCAGATCGGCATCCAGGCCGTGCGCGGCGGGGACGTGGTGGGCGTGCACACCGTGTACTTCATGGGGCCTGGTGAACGCATTGAAGTAAGCCACCATGCCCATTCGCGCGAAACTTTTGCGCAGGGGGCTTTGCGCGCCGCCGCCTGGCTGGCGGACAAAAAGCCCGGCAGGCTCTACGGCATGCCGGATATGTTTTAGGCCGTCTTCCTTTTTCCCCCCTTACCGCTTGTTGCCGTAGAGGACCGCACCCAGGATGAGTGCGCCGCCGAAGAGGGTGCGGGGGCCGGGGGCGTCGCCGAAGAGCAGCCAGGCCATGAGGATGGCATAGACGGGCTCCAAGGTGATGATGGTGGCGGCTTGGCGGGCCTTGAGGGCCGTGAGGCTGCCCACGTAGAGGCTGTAAGCGAGGGCTGTGCAAAAAAGGCCCAGGCAGGCTATCCACAGCCAGTCCAGGGACGGTACGGCGGGCAGGGCGTGGGCCGTGAAGGGCAAAAGGCAGGCGAGGATGACCACGTTTTGCCACCAGCAGGCCCGCATGCCGGATATGGCGGCGGCCGTGCGCCGGTTGGCTATGGCCACCAGGGCGTAGACCGCGCCGGAGAGCACCGCCCAGAGCAGGCCGTGGGTGGCGGAGCTGTTCAGAGAAAAAGCGGGGGTCAGGCAGATAAGCCCTAGGCTCACGGCGGCCAGGCCCCAAAGCTCGGCAGCGGTGGGGCGTTCGCGGTAGGCCAGGGCTTCGAAGAGGGTGGTGAAGGCGGGAAAGCAGGCAAAGCCCAGGGTGCCCACGGCCACGCCGCCCAGCTTGATGGCCTGGAAGAAGGTCACAAAGTGTACGGTGAGCAGCGCGCCGCTCAGGGCGAGGCCCGTGAGGTCGCGGCGGTTCAGACCGCGCCAGGGCGCTTCGTGTCGCGAAAGACAGAGCAGGCCCAGAGCCGCCACGGCAAAGAGGGCCCGACCGCAGACCAGCACCGGTGCGGAGCTTTGGCACAGTTTGCCCAAAATGCCGGAAACGCCGAAGAGCACCGTGGCCGCGTGCATGCGGACCAGAGCGGCGTGACGTGAAAGAGCGGCGGGGGAAGTGGCTGACGCTTGGGACATGGTCGCTGTTCTGTACTCCCCGGCTCGCCGGGACGCAAGGGCCAGCGCGTGCCACGCGCTGGCGTGGCGTCAGGCGTGGTGTGCAGAACAGCCCGTCGGCAGGGGGCAGCACTGTGGTGCTGGATAATTTTTTTGATAATACCTTTATTTTATAAAGAATATTTTTGAGGCCGTGTCCGTTTCAGGAATACGGCTTGACAGCCTGCGGGGAAATGACGGAAAATATTTTGGGTGTAAAGTCTAGATTTTATCTTGAATTTTTATTCAAGCTGGTGTAGCGCAAGGAAAAAGAGCGCGCGTAAGGCCCGCGGCACCCATTGCCGCAGGCCCGCAGCGCCGGATTGGGGGCCCCATGCCGCAGGTTGCCGCACGCATTAATGATGAACAGGAACGCTGGCTCAAGGACTATTTTCGCACCAAGAGCGCCGGGGCGGAATTTATTCTGCCTTGGGCCGTGGATACATTTTTTCGGGCCATCGCCAACATCAAGCACATGTTCAGCGCGGCGGAGTTGAAGACTATTGTGGAAGCCCACAAGGACATGAAGCTCATGCCCGACCACACGCGCCTTTCTTATCTGATGCTGCGGGTGGACGACGCCTGCGAGCTCAACGGCGTGCATTTGCGCCACGGGGCCAGCAAGTCCAGCCTGGAGGCCAAACTCAAGGGCCTGGACGATACCCAGGCCACGGCGCTTATGGTCTGGGCCTCGGCCTTCTGGGTCAGCCGCAACTGCTCGGCTGAAAACCTTGACGAGTACATCAAGGCGTATTAGTTCCGTTTTCGGCCTTTTTTCCATTAACAGTCCTTTGGGGACCACATGTCTGCGTTGTCGCGCTGTGGAGGGCCGGGAGGCTTTGTCCGCAGGGGCACGCTTTTTCTTTTTGCTCAAGAGAGAATCACTATGCTGCAAATTTTGCGGGCCAAACTGCACGGCATCCGGGTCACGGGGTGTGCGCTCAACTATCACGGATCCGTGACCTTGGACCCGGAGCATTGCCGTGCGGCCGGCATCTACCCCTTGGAGTTCGTTAATATATGGAACAAAAACAACGGACAGCGCCTTTCCACCTACGTCATTTACGGTGAGCCGGGCTCACGCTGCTGCGTGCTCAACGGGGCCGCCGCACGCGCCTGTGAGGAAGGGGATGAGGTCATCATCAGCGCCGTGGAGTTTGTGAACGGCCCGCACGAGATTGCCGGGCGCAGCCCCGTGGTGCTGACCTTCAACCCGGACAACAGCGTGCGCGAAACCCTGCGCTATGTGGTTACGGAAGGGCCGGAAGGCCTGGACTTTGCCGTGGAGCAGGGCGCGCCGCAAGACAGGTAAACGCCGCCCGGCGGTCTGTTGGCGTGAAGGTTTCCGCCGGTTGCGGGCCTGGGCGTTTTGCGCCGCGTGCGCAACCGTGAACGTGTGGGGGCTGTCCCCCCTGTACAAAGGCAAAGGCCCATTCCGGAAATTCCGGGATGGGCCTTTGCCGTGTCTGATCAGGGCCGTCTTGGGGCGTCCCGATCCTTTATTTGTTCTGCTAGAGCATTTAACACTTGAAATGCTCGCTTACGGCAGGCAAAAGCCTGCCTTCTCGCATTTTGTGGCAAGGATTTTCAAGAAAATCCTTGCAGAGCAGTTAGCTCATTTCATTCGCTAACTGCTCTAGGCTTCGGCTTCTTCCTCGGCGCCTTCAAACTTGATGTAGCCGGGGTTCACGTTGGTCATGGCGTTGACGATGAGCTCCACCAGGCCGCCGTAGGCGAAGTTGTTTTTGGTGTACAGGTCGTTGTGCTCCAGAATTTCGCGGATCTGGCCCTTGCAGTTGGAGCAGGGGGCGCAGATGTACTTTTTTGTTTCCGGTCCCAGGCAGTCTTTGAAGGCTTCGCTGATCTGCCACATCTTTTTGCGGCCGGAGATGTTGCCGCGCCATTGCTCAATGTTGTTGCGGGTCATGATAGCAAAGCCGGAGCCGCCGCCGCAGCAGTAGTTATCGACGCCGTGGCAGGGCATTTCACGGAACTGGGGCGCAATTTTGCGCAGGATTTCGCGCTGCGGCTCCACAATGCCCATGAGGCGCACGATGTTGCAGGGGTCGTGCAGGGTCACGGGAAAGTCATTGCGGGCCGGGTCCAGCTTGAGGCGGCCGCTCATGACGATGTCGCGCAGGGTTACGTAGCAGCTTTCGCGCGGCACCTGGTATTCAAAGGGGATGACGCGGTCGGCAATGACGGTGAGGGCCTTGTGGGCGTGGCCGCATTCGCCGATGACAATCTTTTTCACGCCCAGCTCCTTGGCGGCCATCATGTGCTGCAGGGCGATGCGGGCGGTCTGGGCGTCGTCGTAAAACACGCCGTAATTCACGCCGTCATAGGCCATGGCGTGGCTGGAAAGCGTCCAGGAAAGGCCGGCCTCCTGAAAGATGAGGGAGAAGGCGGCGATGTTTTCGGGCCAGGCCATGATCTCGCCGGCATTGTGCAGCAGCATGATGTCCGCGCCCTTAACGTCGAAGGGCGTGTGGATGCCCACGCCGGTGATCTCTGTGTAGTCTTCGTCAATGAACTCCACGTTGTCTTTGACCACCTCAGGCGTCATGCCCGTGGAGGAACCGCACTTCATCTGGTTCATGGTGCCTTTTTCGTGCAGTTCCTTGGGGTAGATGCCCATCTCCTGGCTGAACAGCTTGCGGATTTCGCGGGCCAGCAGGCCGTTGTCCACGCCGATGGGGCAGGTCTGGGCACAACGGCGGCAGAGGTTGCAGCGGTAGGCCAGCTCGCCCAGGCGCGCCACGGTCTTCCAGTTGAGGTGCATGTCGCCGTAGCGCCACTTGGCCAGGGGCTCCTTCTTCACATACTGCTTGTAAATGCGGCGAAAGATCTCGGAGCGGAAGTTGGGCCGGTACATTTCGTTTTTGCCCGACATCTCATAAAGATGACAGGCCTCAGAGCAGGAGTTGCACTGGGCGCAGTAGTCCATGCTGGTTTCCAGCATGGGCAGGAAGGTCCAGTTGTTTTCCTTGCTGAAAAGTTTGCGCAGGCCGGTGAGAAACTTGTTGACCAGTTCCTCCTCTTCTTCCTTGCTCTTGGGTTTGGGGATGTTCAGCACACAGACGTCGTCGAGAATACAGGCGGTCTCGGCCTTCTGCTCTTCGGTAAAGGGCTTCCAGGGCATGGTGGCCATGTCCACGGGCAGCTCCGGGATGTCTTTGAGGTCAATGCTGACCATCTGCCCTTCGGCGGTGGAAACGTCGGTCAATTGCAGGTTGTCTTTCATGTGGGACTCCCTAGTCTTTCTTTTCAGGGGCTGCGGGGTTGGTGGTAGCCACGTCCACCCAGGATTTGGGCGCGCCGTCGCCGGCAATGTGGCTGGCGGCCCAGGTGACCTTGTACTGCAGGGCTTCGCTGATTTTTTCCTGATTCTTGGCGCTGTAGGTGGTGGGCTCGTCACCCCAGCGGATGTCGTGGTAGGTGAAATATTTCATGAAGACATGGCCCATGTGGGTCATGGGGATCCAGATCAGCAGGAAAAAGCCCACCAGCAGGTGCAGCACAAACAGGCTGTTCTGGGGCAGCACAAAGTTGGCGGTGAGCAGATTGTAGATAAAGCCGCGCGCCAGCTCGAAGTAGGAGGGAGCGGTGGCCCAGGCGGCCAGACCCAGCGCGCCGAAGAGCACAAAAATCAAAAGGTTGAAGTAGTGCTCCGGGGTGCTGTAGCGGCGCAGGCCGGGGTCGCTGCGCCGGCGCTGCACCAGGGCAAGACCGCCCGTGATGATACAGACGGAACCCACCAGCACCATGGCGTTGATGACGTTGCCCACAAAGATCATCAGTCCGCCCTGGGGGGCCAGGCCGCAGATCTGGGCGACGGCGGCGCAGAGCACAATGATGGTGCCGCCCATGAGCATATACATGCCCACATGGAAGGGGTAGGTGCGCACCCAGAGTTTGATGTTGTGCTCAAAGGTGGCGTGCAGAAAAAGCACTTCGGTCAGCAGGGCCTTGACGTCGCCCAGGTGGGCCACGTGGCGGGGCTTTGTCCACCAGTCTTTTTCTTCCATGAAGCTGCCGCCGTAAACGGTTTTAACGCCTTCATGGGGCACGGGGTACAGCTCCCAGCGCACATGCAGGGGGCTGGACGCCAGGTAGGCCCGGATCTTGATATAGGCCATGCAGAAGAAGCCGACTACCGCCAGGTAGCCCAGGACGTAGAACACAATGCTCATGAGTTTTCTCCCGTGGGTCGTGATGCCGCTGATCTGGGTTTACAACGCGGGCTGCACCGGATTGTTGCCGGCGCTGCCACGCGCCTTGGGCGCTGCTTTATCCGTGACTTTAATATGACCGCTTTAGTCGGGAATTGATCACAGTAAGCGGCAAAGTCAAGCGGCGTGCGGAACACTCGTGATAGCCAAATTTGGAAAAAATGCAAAGATGTCAGGATGATTGAATTGTAACTTTTAATCTTGATTAAATCAATTTTATTTAAAAAAATCAGATAGATTTGCTGTGAAAAATTTTTTTTGTGGTCTGGAAAAATTTTTTCTGTGCTGACGTTTCCCGGCGGATAAAGCGCACCACAGGGCATGCCTGTGCGGCGCATTGTGGAGTGCATCAGGATGCCGTATGTAAAATTAGCTAAAATATATAAATAATTATTTACTCAGCTTGTTTAGCAGCGACGCCGCCCCGCAAGGGGCTCAGTCTGCGCACGGCGTTGCGGACCGGATGCGCAGCGGCAAAGCTGCCCGTCACTGTCTGCCTGACGGCGCGGGTTGTGTCGTGTGCAAGGCGCGCAGGGCAGAGGGGGCGCCGTGGCTGCAGCCTTGGGCGGGAAGCGCAGGCAAAAAAGCGCAACAGCGCGGCCCCGGCCTTCTCTAGGCGGGCGCGCGGGTTTACTTTTGCCGCAATGGAGCGTACCCTGTACATTGTGGAATTGCCTACAAGACGCTGTGTCCTGTGCGTTTTTTTGTCCGCAAAGGAGTTTTTATGACCGCTGCAGTGCGTTTTACCAAGATGCAGGGCATTGGCAACGATTATGTCTATATCAACGGCTTTGAGGACCGGGTGGAAAACCCCGGCGAGCTTGCCCGGCGCATCAGCGACCGGCATTTCGGCGTGGGATCAGACGGCCTGGTGCTCATTCTGCCTTCCGGCACGGCGGACGTGCGCATGCGTATGTTTAATGCCGACGGCACGGAAGCGGAAATGTGCGGCAACGCCATCCGCTGTGTGGGCAAGTATGTGCACGACCACGGCATCCTGAGCAAGGACGTCATCCGGGTAGAAACCCGCGCTGGTGAAAAGGTGGTGCGGCTGCTGTCAGAGGGCGGCGAAGTGTGCGGAGCCACCGTGGACATGGGCGAACCTGAGCTCAATCCGGCCCTCATCCCCGTGCTGGACGAGCAGCCCGACGGCAGCCAGCGTTTTGTGGCTCGCCCCGTGGCAGTGGGGGGGGCAACCTACGCGGTCACGGCCGTGTCCATGGGCAATCCGCACGCCGTGGTTTTTCTGGAGGGCATTGACGCCCTCAATCTGCCGGAACTGGGGCCGCAGTTTGAGCACCATCCGCTTTTTCCACAGCGTACCAATACGGAGTTTGTGGAAGTGCTTTCTTCCACGGCTGTGCGTATGCGGGTCTGGGAGCGCGGGGCGGGCGAAACCCTGGCCTGCGGCACCGGGGCCTGTGCCGTGGCGGTGGCTTGTGTGCTCAACGGCCGCACCGGCCGCCAGGTGGAAGTGCGGCTCCGGGGCGGCGTCCTTAAGGTGCACTGGGACGAGAGTTCCAACCACGTCTACATGACGGGGGGGGCCGAAACCGTCTTTTCCGGCACATATCCTCTGTAATTGCACTGTCGTCAGTCGCGCTCTCGCCCGGCCCGCACACGGGGGCGGGCCTTTTACGCGCCGCTCCCGTCACCATGAAGCCATTAAGGATGCAGCCCATGCAAACTACGGTCAACGGTAATTTTCTCAAGCTCCAGAGCAACTATCTTTTCTCTGACATCGCCCGCAAGGTGGCCGCGTTCAAGGACGCCAACCCCGACCGCCGCGTCATCAGCCTGGGCATAGGCGACGTGACCCGTCCGCTGGTCCCCGCCGTCATCGAAGCCCTGCACAAGGCTGTGGACGAAATGGGCGACGCGGCCCTTTTTCGCGGGTACGGTCCGGAACAGGGCTACGCCTTTTTGCGCGAGGTTATTGCGGAATATGACTACAAGGCGCGCGGCGTGAACCTGAGCCCGGACGAAATTTTTGTCAGCGACGGGGCCAAGTCCGACGTGGGCAACTTTCAGGAGCTGTTTGCGGCCGAGAGTGTGGTGGCCGTGACGGACCCGGTCTACCCCGTGTATGTGGATTCCAACGTCATGGCGGGCCGGGCCGGCATAATGGCCGGCAAGCAGTGGAACCGTCTGGTCTATCTGCCCTGCCTCAAGGAAAACGACTTTGTGCCGGACTTTCCCAAAACCCGGCCGGACATCATCTACCTGTGCTACCCCAACAATCCCACGGGTACGGTGCTCTCTCGCCAGGCCCTGCAGGGCTGGGTGGACTACGCCCGGCGCGAGGGCTGCGTGATCCTCTACGATTCGGCCTACGAGGCCTTTATCACCGAGGCGGACGTGCCCCACAGCATTTATGAGCTGGAAGGCGCGCAGGAAGTGGCCGTGGAGTTTCGCAGCTTTTCCAAAACCGCCGGGTTTACGGGCCTGCGTTGCGCTTATACCGTGGTGCCCAAGGCCCTCAAACTGCGCGACGGTCAGGGCGGCGCCGTGGCGCTGAACGGCCTGTGGAACCGCCGCCAGTGCACCAAGTACAACGGCTGCCCTTACATTGTGCAGCGGGCCGCGGCCGCCACCTACAGCCCCGAAGGCCGGGCGCAGATCATGGGCGTCATCGGCGGCTACCAGCGCAACGCCGCCCAGTTGCGCAGCGCCGTGAACGCCCTGGGCCTTGCCGTCTACGGCGGGGTGAATGCCCCGTATATTTGGGTAGAAGTGCCGCAGGGCAGCACCTCCTGGGGCTTTTTCGACCATCTGCTGGAAAGCTCGGCTCTGGTCTGCACACCGGGCGCGGGCTTCGGGCTCACGGGCGAAGGCTATGTGCGGCTCACGGCCTTCGGCTCCGCCGAAGACACGGCGGAGGCCATCCGGCGGATGGAAGCGTTGCGGTAAGAAAAACGACAGCAGTTTTCTCCGGCGGGCAGGGCCGCTGCAAGCCACGGCCTGCAGCGGCCCGCCTGCTAACAGAATGCGCCGCCGCCCGGTTCGGCCGCACCGGGAAAAACCTGCATTTATTTCTTGCCCATCGTTTTTGTTTGTAGCAATATTGCCTTCCCCCCTCTGCCAGAGTGCAGCCTCCGCCAGGGCTGAATGACGGCATCGCAGTGCTGCGGGCCTCCGTCTTTGCGGGACGCCGGACCGCACACTTCGCCAGTACGCGGCTGTTTGCGCAGCCGCATTCGTTGCACACACCCCTCCGGTTGCGGTCGTAGGGCGACTGTCAGCGGCTTTCCGCGCGTTTGGGCGTGGTTCCGCCACTTTTGTCGTCGGCGGACCGCGCGTCCACAATGGGCATACCAGCGCCTCGGCCGCCTTTATGCAAAAGGCTGGACCGCGACGCATCTTCCAGAGGTTACGCTATGTGCAGAATCGGCTCCATCAAAAGCAGAACGCCCGTGCCCCCGGCCCTGGCGCTCAATCTTATGCTGCCGCAGCAGGAAGGGCACGACAATTCGGGCTTTGCTATGGTCATGCAGGACCTGGAGGGCGTGTTTGGGCATTACAAGGACAAGCCCCTGCTTTCCCTGGCCTGTACGGCCAAGGGCGTGCAGCTTGTGGACGACTACATGGAAAAGCACGGCTTTGTGCAGGTGGCCCAGTGGGTGCCGGAGGTGGACAAACGTCCCGGCCTGCGCATCAAGGCCATGCCGCGCTATGTCTTCCGCAATTACGACTACCCCGAAAGTTTCCGGGACGAGAGCCGCGAGGCGCGTGAAGACCTGCTGCTGGACACGCGCCTGGCCCTGCGCGCCCTGCTGGAAAAAGACGGCAACGGCTTTGTCTACTCCTTCTGGCCGGACGTGCTGACCCTCAAGGAAATCGGCGACCCGGCGGACATTGCCACGTACTTCCGTCTCTGGGACGATACGGATCGCCTCACGGCCCGCAACATCGTCACCCAGTGCCGCCAGAACACCAACTATGATATTGTGCGCTATGCGGCTCATCCCTTCTTTTTGCAGGGCTACACCCTCTGCGCCAATGGCGAAAACACCTTTTTCACCAAGAACAAAGAATTCCAGAAGTCCCTGCACCGGGGCTATGTGGGCTTTGAGTCCGACTCGCAGAATTTTCTCTACACCCTGCACTATGTGCTGCACGAGCTGCGCTGGCCCATCAAATACTACAAGCACGTCATCACGCCCCTGCCCTTTGTGGAGGCGGAGCAGCGTGAAGACCGGCAGGTGCTGGGCCTTATCCGTGAATCCCTGGCCCACCTGGAGATCAACGGGCCCAACACCATCATCGGGCTTTTGCCCGACGGGAAAATGATAACCTGCTGCGATTCCAAAAAATTGCGGCCTGTTGTGGTGGGCTGTGACGACAACATGGTGGCCATCACCTCCGAAGTCTGTGGGCTCAACGCCATTATGCCGCAACGCGACATCGCCGGCGATATCTACCCCAACGAGCGGGAAATGGTGGTCATCGACAACGACCTGGCGGTGCAGAGATGGAAACAGTAAGAACCCAGGACGTGAGCGTTAACGATCTGCGCTGGAAGATCGAATACCGCCCGGAATTGTGCACCATGTGCGGTTCTTGTGTGGCGGCCTGTACGTTCAACGCCCTTGAAGTGGACATGATGCGCCGCAGTGTGACCCTTTCGCGCAAGGCTTTTCCCGACCCCAGTCAGGAGCACATGGCCCGGCCCGTCATTCAGCAGCAGCACAGTGTGGCTCAAGCCTGCGTGGGCTGCGGCATGTGCGAAAAAATCTGCCCTAACCGGGCTATCCGCCCGGTGCGCAATCCGGACACCCGCTTCCCCCTGTTGGCCCGGCACCACGGCCCCATCAAGCGCGGCGGACGCACCAATCTGAACCCGCCCCGCACCCTGGACGCCATCGTGGTGGGCCGCATCAGCCAGATGACCGACCCGGCTCTGGATTCAGAGCGCCACACCTTTGACATCCGTTCGCCCCTGGGCCGCGTCATGCTGGCGCAGGAGCTGCCGCTCACTGTGGACGGCGACAACCTGGTGCTCAACGGGCGCACCCCGCCAGTGCACTGGATTTATCCGGCCATTTTCAGCGATATGAGCATCGGCGCGCTTTCCACCCGCGCCTGGGAGGCCCTGGCCCTGGCTGCGGCCTACCTCAACGAAAAATGCGGCATGCCCGTGCGCATGTGCTCCGGCGAGGGCGGCATGCCCATCAAACTGCTGGAGTCTGAACAGCTCAAGTACATGATCCTGCAGATCGCTTCCGGCCACTTTGGCTGGAACCGCATCATCAAGGCCATGCCCCGCATGAAGACTGACCCCGCGGGCGTGCTGATCAAAATAGGGCAGGGGGCCAAGCCCGGCGACGGCGGCCTTTTGCCCGCGGCCAAGGTGGCCCCGCACATCCAGGCCATCCGTGGCGTACCCAAGGCTACCCTGCATTCGCCGCCGAACCACCAGGGCCTCTATTCCATTGAAGAATCGGTGCAGAAAATGCACCTTTCGCTCAACGCCGCTTTCGGCTTCCGCGTGCCCGTGGCCATCAAGTGCGCCGCCTCGGCCACGTCCGTTTCCGTATACAACAACCTGCTGCGCGATCCCTACAAAATCTGCGGCGGGTTCTTTATCGACGGCATCCAGGGCGGCACGGGCGCGGCCAACGAGGTTTCGCTGGAGCACACGGGCCACCCCATCGTTTCCAAACTGCGCGACTGCTACCAGGCGGCCGTGGCGCAGGGGTTGCAAGGCCAGATTCCCCTCTGGGCCGGCGGCGGCATCGGCATGACCGGCAATGCCGCGGCGGACGCCTTCAAGATGATCTGCCTGGGCGCCAACGGCGTCATTATGGGCAAGATCCTCATTCAGCTTCTGGGCTGCGTGGGCAACGAGCACGGCCGCTGCAACGCCTGCAACACGGGCAAATGTCCCACGGGCATCTGCACGCAGGATCCCCGTCTGGTCAAACGGCTGGACGTGGACCGGGGCGCGCAGAACGTGGTGGACTATATGCTGGCCTTTGACGACGAACTGCGCAAGCTGCTGGCCCCCGTGGGCAACAGCTCCCTGCCGGTGGGGCGTTCCGACGCCCTGGTTTCCACGGACAAGGCCGTGGCTGACAAACTGGGCATCCAGTATGCCTGCTGACCCCTTGTCCCGGTTGACAAGAGTAGAAACGCCGAGGAGCGGAACATGCTGCGCGTAAGCACGGTGCACGAACACGAACGCATGTCCACCCAGGACCTGCTGCTGGCCATTGAAGCCGCAGTGGCCGCCGGTGAGACGGACTTTCATATTGAAGCCTCGGGGCAGCACGATATCGGCGGCCCCCTCTGGAATGCGGAAGGCAAAAAGCTGACCTTCACCGTACGCAATCCCGGTCAGCGCGTGGGTTCCATGTGTCTGGAAAACACGGAAGTGCTGGTGGAAGGATCGGCCCCGGCCGATGTGGGCTGGCTCAACGCGGGCGGCCGTATTGTGGTGCGCGGGGATGCGGGCGACACCGCAGCCCACTGCGCCGCGGCCGGCGTGGTCTATATTGGCGGCAGGGCGGGCACCCGCACGGGTTCGCTCATGAAGCACGACCCCATGTACGAGCCCCCGGAGCTTTGGGTGCTCAAAAATGTGGGCAGCTTCTCCTTTGAATTCATGGGCGGCGGCAAGGCCGTGGTCTGCGGTTGTGACTGTGCGGATTTGCCTTCCGTGCTGGGCGAACGCCCCTGTGTGGGCATGGTGGGCGGCGAAGTCTATGTGCACGGCCCTGTGGGCGGCCTGCCCGCCGACGTGCGGGTTGCCGCGCTGGAGGCGGACGATCAGGCCTGGCTGGCTCAGGGGCTCAAGGACTTTCTGGCGGCCGTAGGTCGGCCGGAGCTGCTGGACGGGCTGCGCAACTGGGCGCAATGGCAAAAGATTGTGCCCCTTTCCTTTGACGTGCGCAGCCATCTGGCTGATAAGCCCTCTCTGAGCGACTTCCGCGCCAGAGAATGGATTGCGGAGGGCATCTTCAGCGATGTGGCTCCGGACGACTTTAAGGTCAACGGTTTGGTGGCCCACGGCGATTACCGCCTGCGCGTGCCTATCTGGGAGAACGCCCACTACGCGGCCCCCTGCGAATTCAATTGCCCGGCCTCCATCCCCACGCAGCGGCGGCTCAACCTGCTGCGCGAGGGCAGGGTGGACGAAGCCTACCGTCTGGTGCTGGACTATACGCCCTTTCCCGGCTCGGTCTGCGGCAGCGTCTGCCCCAATCCCTGCATGCAGGACTGCACGCGAGGGCTGCTAGACAGCCCCGTGCAGATCGGCAGGCTGGGGTCCTGCTCGGCCGATATCCGGGTGCCCAAACCCGCCAAACGCACGGGCAAACATGTGGGCGTCATCGGCGGCGGGGTGGGCGGCCTCACAGCAGCCTGGCAGCTGGCCCGCATGGGCCACGACGTGACCGTGTACGAGGCCGACAGCGTCATGGGCGGCAAGCTGGAGCAGGTCATCCCCCGCGCCCGTCTGAACCACGATTTGCTGCGCAAGGAGCTCAAGCGCATTGAGGATATGGGCGTGCGCTTTGTTACCAACTGCAAGGTGGACGCCGCCAAATTCGCTGAGCTGCGCCAGAGCCACGATGCCCTGATTGTGGCCACGGGTGGGCACGAGCCGCGCATTTTCGACTGGCCTGGCAAAGAAAAAATCGTGCCCGGCATCAACTTCCTCAAAGCCGTGAACAAGGGCGAAAAGCCTGCCGTGCCGGACGAGGTCATTGTCATCGGCTGCGGCAATGCGGGTATGGACGCGGCCGCCGGGGCCTACGCCATGGGCGCCAAGCATGTGACCTGTATCGACGTGCAGCAGCCTGCGGCCTTTGCCCATGAAATCAAGCATATTGAAGACCTGGGCGGCAAGCTGATCTGGCCCGTGCAGACCAGGGAAATCACCGATAAAGGCATTATCGTGCAGGATGGTCGGCTCATCCCCGGGCAGATGGTCATCATCACCATCGGCGAAGCGCCGGACCTCTCCTACCTGCCCGATGGCCTGGAGAAGTTCCGCCAGTGGCTCAAGCCCAAGCCCGACCAGAGCATCATGGACGGCGTGTTTGCCGTGGGCGACGTCATCAAGCCCGGCCTGCTGGTGCACGCCATCGGTTCGGGGCGTAACGCGGCCTTTGCCGCCGCCGCATGGCTCAAGGGCGAGACCTATACGCCGGAGAAAAAACCGCTGGTGCCCACCACCAGACTGCACACGGCCTATTTTGCCAAATGTCATGACAGCGATCTGCCCAGCCCGCAGGAGGAATATGCCCGCTGCGTCAGCTGCGGCACTTGCCGCGATTGCAAAATGTGCCTCAAGTCCTGCCCGGAAAAAGCCATTGACCGTAAGGAGACCGAAGACGGCGGGTTTGAGTATGTTTCTGATCCGCAACGCTGCATTGGCTGCGGCATCTGTGCCGGCATCTGCCCTTGCGGCATCTGGACTATGCACCCCAACTGGGATATGTCTTAGAAAAATATGTGTGCAGGCAGGCTGTTGCCTGTCGTAAGCGAACATTTCAAGTGTTACATGCTCTAAAAACAGCGCTGTAAGAGGGCACAACCCTTTTGCGGCGCTGTCTTCAGGCGGATTGCTGCATGCATCCCTGCAGTGTTCCGGCTGCTGCGCAAAGCGATTGCCCGCCGCAAAAGCGCGCTTGCAACCTGCCCCGTGCAATCTGCCGGCGGTGATGCGCCTGAGAGGGCGTTGCACCAGACTTTGGGAATGCTTGTTCTCAAAGGTAATCTGCTCTTGGGCATTGCAACGCGGCAATGCCTTGGCGGCTGGCGTAAGCCGCCGCCCGCCGTGGAGGCGCAAGCGCTATTTATTGGCGCGGTTAAGCGCCGGAACGCGCGTGCCGTAAACGTTGAGAATATACAATATTCTCAAGGGTAATCTGCTTCAAGGAGGAGACATCATGGACGTGTTGGAAGCCATTTTTACTCGGCGCAGCATCCGCAAATTCACGCCGGATCCCGTGAGCGAGGACGATGTCAACACCCTGCTCAAGGCGGCCATGTGTGCGCCCAGCTCGCACAATTCCCGTTCCTGGCACTTTGTGGTGGTGCGCGATCAGGCTCTGCGCCAAGGCATTGCCCAGCGTCACCCCTATGCCAAAATGGCTGCCGAGGCCCCGGTGGTCATCCTGGTCTGCGCCAATCCGGCCGAGGCTAAGGAGGCGGGCTTCTGGCAGCAGGATTGCGCCGCAGCCCTGGAAAATATTCTGCTGGCCGCGCGCGGCAGGAATCTGGGCACGGTCTGGTGCGGCATGCACCCCATTGAGGATCGTGTGCGCCCTATCCGTGAACTTTTGCAGGTGCCGGAGGATATTAATATCCTGGGCCTGGTGGTGGTGGGGCACCCTGCGCAGCCCTTCAAGGAAGCGGACCGCTTCGATCCCGCCAAGGTCCATCACGACCGCTGGTAGGCAGGGTGCGCAGGTGGCGGGGCAGGCGGACGCCTTGGGCCGGAGCAGATGCCCCGGAAACACGATGGCCGGAAGTGCTGGCGGGGCAGGCGGCGCGTGTCGCCCCGCTTGACAAAAACAGCCTTTTTGCGCTCATGGCGTCAGAGGCGGATTTTTGCTGCGTGCGTGCCAACGCAATGGCGCGGATGCCCTGCGGCCTGCGCTCCTTATTGTTCTTGCCGGTCTAAAGGTGTACGCTGCCCTCGTTGGTATGCGTCGGCAAAAGGCCGTTTGACGCTGAAGGCCGAAACGGCTAAGCCACAGTGACGCCCACGCGGGCGTTTGTCGGGGCAGCGCTCCGGCGGCGGCAGTTTTTCGCCGTACTGTTTGTTTTTTCAGCCGACACGCCAGGCAAAGCCGGTTTCGGCGGCCGCAATCATCTGTCTTCGGGGGTAGCATGCATCTGCGCAAACGGGTTCTGGTCACCGGCGGTTCCGGTTTTTTGGGTTCGCATCTCTGCGGGCGACTGCTGGAGGCGGGGCACGAAGTGCTCTGCGTGGACAATTTTTTTTCCAGCGCTCGCGCCAATGTGGAAGAGTTTCTGGACAACCGCCGTTTTGAACTCATCCGCCACGACGTGACCTTTCCCCTCTATGTGGAAGTGGACCAAATCTATAATTTGGCCTGCCCGGCCTCGCCCATCCACTATCAGCATGACCCGGTGCAGACCATCAAAACCTGCGTGCACGGGGCCATCAATATGCTGGGTCTGGCCAAACGCCTGCGTGCACCCATTTATCAGGCTTCCACCAGTGAGGTTTACGGCGACCCGGACGTGCACCCCCAGCCGGAGAGCTATTGGGGCCATGTGAACCCCAACGGCATCCGCTCCTGCTACGATGAAGGTAAACGCTGCGCCGAGGCGCTTTTCTTTGCCTACTGGCGGCAGGGAGGGCTGCCCATCAAGGTGGGGCGCATCTTTAATACCTACGGGCCCAAGATGCACCCCAATGACGGCCGGGTGGTTTCTAATTTTATTATTCAGGCCCTGCAGAACAAACCCATCACCATTTATGGCGATGGCAGCCAGACGCGTTCTTTCTGCTATGTGGACGACCTGATCGAATGCATGCTGCGTTTTATGGCTTCGCCCGCCGATTTTGTGGGGCCCATGAACATGGGCAACCCCGGCGAATTTACGATCCGCCAACTGGCCGAAATGGTGGTGGATATGACCGGCAGCCGCTCCGCCATTGTGTGCGAGCCCCTGCCCGGCGACGACCCCAGACAGCGCCGGCCCGATATCTCGCTGGCGCGGGAAAAACTGGGCTGGGAGCCTCGCGTGACGCTGCAGGACGGCCTGAAGAAAACCATCGTCTACTTTGAAGAGCAGCTGCGCACGGGCCAGGCCTGACGTCCATTTTATGGCGCGGCGCGCCGCGCGTCCTTAAAAAAATGGCCCGAACCGTTGCAGTTCGGGCCATTTTGCGTCAGCGGCGGCCGTGGGGCGCGCCGGAGCGCTCAATCCCTATTTCCCCTGCTCCAGCCAGGAATTTACCTGCTCCGGGTACGCTTTCATAAAGCGGCGGGCATTTTGCAGCGGATCCGTGCCTTTTTCCTGGTTCCAGGCCATAAGCTGCTGCAACTGGTCTGCGCCCGTGTAGCTGAAGTGGGTCAGGAAGGCCCAGGCTGCGGGATGGTCCTTTTTCAGACCCTTACGACCCACTTTATAAATGCCCTCTTCCCTGCCCAGGCTGGCTTTGGGATCGTCCAGGTAGTGGAGCTGCCAGCGACCGAACATCCAGTGCGGCGACCAGGCCGTGACCACGATCCATTCCTTGTTGCGGATGGCGTCCGCCAGGCTGGAGGTCATGATGGTGCCGCTGCCTTCCACCAATTCCATATTTTTGATGTTGTAATCTTTGAGCAGTTTTTCCGTCAGTTGCATGATGCCCGCGCCGGGGTCGATGCCTATGATGCGGTTTTTGAACTTGGCGGCGTTGGCGCTCAGTTCCTCCACTGATTTAAGGGGCACGTAGTCCGGTACAGCCAGGCCCAGGCGCGCGCCGCCCGTGAGCTTGCCCAGCATTTCCACCTGGTTTTTGACTTTGGCGTACATCTCTTTGTGGGTGTCGGGCAGCCAGGCCGTGACCATGGCGTCAGCGTCGCCGCTGGCCAAGCTGGTCCAAAGAATGGGCTGGGTAACGGGCAAAAGTTCTACCTTGTAGCCCAGGCGGT
This sequence comes from Desulfovibrio legallii, assembly GCF_004309735.1. Taxonomy (NCBI): domain Bacteria; kingdom Pseudomonadati; phylum Thermodesulfobacteriota; class Desulfovibrionia; order Desulfovibrionales; family Desulfovibrionaceae; genus Desulfovibrio; species Desulfovibrio legallii. The sequence continues at coordinate 134,707 of NZ_SIXC01000007.1, read as the reverse complement.
CTTCCAGTACGGCTTTGGCCAGGTTGCTGGAAGCCGTGGCGCAGTCCCATTCCACATAAACTATTTTAAGGGTTTTGTTTTCCTTGGCCTGTACGGGCAAGGCCCAGCAGAACAGGAGCGCCAGCGCGGCGCAGAGAATTGCTTTGTTCATGGTGTCCTCCTTAAGGAACGGTTGACGGGGGGACGTCTCCCCGTTGTGGCCCAGGCGGCGGAGACGTCGGGGCTAGCGGGTGCGGCCTGCGCTTTTGCGGGCCAGGGCGCGGAACAGGCGGTCCAGGGTGATGGCGACAATAACAATGCCGAGGCCGGCCTCAAAGCCGCTGCCCACCTGCAGGCGCTGGATGGCTTTCCATACTTCGCCGCCCAGGCCGCGCGCGCCGATCATGGCCGCGATGACGGCCATGGAAAGGGCCAGCATGATGGTCTGGTTTACGCCGGCCACAATAGTGGGCATGGCCAAGGGCAGCTCCAGCTTGCACAGGCGCTGCAGGCGGGTGGCCCCAAAGGCTTCGGCGCATTCCACCAAATCGTGGGGCACCTGCTGGATGCCCAGGCAGGTCAGCCGGATGGCCGGCGGTACGGAAAAAATGACCGTGGCCACTACGGCGCTGACCTTGCCGATGCCGAAAAAGGGAATGGCCGGGATAAGATAGACAAAGGCGGGCATGGTCTGCATGACGTCCAGCACGGGCATGACCACCCGGCGGACCCAGGGGCTCATGGCCGTGAGGATGCCGCAGGGCACGCCCAGCAGTACGGAGAGCAGGGTGGCCGCCAGCACCAGGGCCAGGGTGCTGATGGTGGGGGCCCAGAGGCCCAGGTTCCAGAGCAGCCCGAAGCCCAGCAACACAAATACCGGCAACCCCGGTCGCCTGGTGGCCCACCAGCCCAAGGCGGCCAGCGCTACAATGAACAGCCAGGGCGGCGGCAGCAGCAGCGCGTGTTCAAAATGATCCAGCAGAGAGAGCATGACGGCGGAGCCGGCGCGGGTAAAGCCGGAAAAAAGAACGACCAGTTCCTCCACCAGGCTGTCAATGGTTTCGGCCAGCGGGATTCTAGGCAGCATCGAGAGTTCCCCCCGTGTCGCGGTGTTCCACCAGCGCGCCCAGCAAAAGTCCCCGCACGATAACGCCCTGCAGACGGCGGTTTTCGTCCACCACGGCCAGGGCATGGGGCAGATCGGCCATGAGGGGCAAGAGTTCGCTGACGGGAGCGTCCGGCCGCACAGTGGCAATGTCCTTGTGGGTGATGGCCTCCAGATCGGAACGGCCTTCACTCACCAGACGCTCGGCCTCGACGGCGTGCAGTATGCCCACAAAGCGGCGATGCCTGTCCAGCACAAAGAGCGAAGCCAGGGAGTGGACGCGCATTTTACGCAACGCGGAACGCGGTCCGTCCAGACCCAGCACGGCGCAGGCTTCCGAGCGCTTCATGACGCTGGCCGCGGTAAGCACCTGCGAGGCGTCCGCCGAGGCCACAAAGCGGGCCACATAGTCGTTGGCCGGAGACTTGAGAATGTCCTCTGCCGTGCCCACCTGCACCACTGCGCCGTCCTGCAGCAACACAATACGGTCGCCCAGCTTGAAGGCCTCGTTAAGGTCGTGGGTGATGAAGACGATGGTCTTGCGGATATCTTCCTGCAGGGCAAGCAGTTCGTCCTGCATTTCTTGACGGATAAGCGGGTCCAGCGCGCTGAAGGCTTCGTCCATAAGCAGTACTTCCGGCTCCAGGGCCAGGGCGCGGGCAAGCCCCACACGCTGCTTCATGCCGCCGGAAAGTTCCGCCGGGTAGGCGTTGTGCCACTGGGCCAGGCCCACACGTTCCAGGGCGGCTGCGCTTTTACGCAGCCGTTCCGCCTCCGGCACGCCCATAACTTCAAGCCCAAAGGCCACATTGTGCAGCACCGTGCGGTGGGGCAGCAAGGCAAAATTCTGAAAGACCATGCCGAAGCAGCGCTGCCGCATGCGCCGCAGGTTGCGGGCGCTCATGGCGGTAATGTCCTGATCGTCCACCAGCACTTTGCCGGCGCTGGGCATGATCAGGCCATTGAGGCAGCGCAGCAGAGTGGATTTGCCGCTGCCGGAAAGTCCCATGACCACCAGCAGCTCTGAGGGAGAAATATCGAGGGTGATGTCGCGCAGGGCCAGGGTGGACTTGGTCTGCCGCAAAATATCCGCGCGGGATGCGCCCTGCAGCGCCAGCTTCAGAGCGTGCTCCGGGTGAGGACCGAAGACTTTTGAAAGATTTTGGATGGAAATTTTTGCCATATACTCTCCTTCGCCGTGGCATAAATGTCGCGGGTGTAGCCCCAGATGGAGCGAGTATATGGAAGCACAGCCAAAAAGGCCGTCAAAACGAACGTACTGGAGCCGTCAGCGTTGACCTCACCAGTACAGCGCCGCCTCCTCGGTATTTACCGAACTTCCATAAAACAGTGTATGCACCATTGCAGTAATCGCCAATACCAATGTTTGCATGCCGCGATATTGTCCACGGATGCCATAATGCACGACAACAGGCGGAACACGCTGTCCCTTGCGTCGTTTGGGGGCATATTGTGTTAGTTAATAAAAAAATTGTGCTGTGCGCAGAAAATATACGTTTAAAAAATTATAAACAATTTTTATTGTTTTAAATTGTTTGTAATTTTTATGTAACAGTATTGTATAATCCTGATGAATTTACCTTATATAAAATACAGTCTGCGCTGAAGACCATTGCAAAGGCCTTTGTTCTCTGGCAGCACCACGCGGATAGCTCACATATCCCTTTCGAAAAACAAGCCTACGGCAAAAAAATCTCTCTGGCAAGCCATAAGTTTTTTCTTTCTGTCATTCATAAAAAGTTTATTTTCTTTAGTTAGATAAGTTTTTTCTTGCTTTTTCTGGTGAGGTTGGCTAACTATCAATAAAAGCTGTTCAACCCGTGCAAATTTCGCGCGGCGCGTCTGTGGGCGCCTGACGGTTTGCGGGTGCCGCTCCCTGTCCGGCGCCCTGTCGGGTTCCCTCCTGACGGAGGACCGCATATGTCTCATACTGTTTCTTTTCAGTGCAATGCTACATTGCAGCGTCTTATGCAGGCGCTTGGCGCACAGACCGATGCCGAACTGGCGCGTGCTTTGGGCATTACGCCCCAGTCCGTCAGCGGCGCGCGAAAGCGCGGTGAAGTGCCCCCGGCCTGGGTGCAGACCTGCGCCGCCTCTACCGGCGTCAATGCCCATTGGCTGTTTTTTGGGCGTGGCCCTATGCGCCTGCCAGAAGCGGCGGAAGGGGAGCTGCCCAGCACGCAGGTGGATTGCGAAAGTGAGCTGATCATCGTGCCTTTGGCTGAAGCGCGGCTTTCGGCCGGAACCGGCAGCCTTGAGGTGAGCGCGCACAGTGAAGGGGGCTATGCCTTTCGCGGCGATTTTCTGCGGCGCAAGGGCAACCCACGGCGTATGGTGCTTATGCGGGTTTCCGGCGACAGCATGGTGCCGGAAATTTTTGATAACGACCTGGTGCTGCTGGACCGTGGTCAGACGGAAATCAGCCCCGGCCGCCTTTACGCAGTGGGCTTTGAAGACGCCATTTACATCAAGCGGATCGACAAGCTGCCGGGCAAAATCGTGCTGCATAGCGTCAACCCTGCCTACCCGCCAGTGAGCCTTGATCTGCGCGGCGACTGTGCGGACCAGTTCCGCGTCATTGGCCGGGTGCTCTGGTCCGGACGTGAATACCGCTAGTAGTGTTGCCTGGACCACAGTTACTAGATTTTTCTTTTGACAAATTTTGTTTTGCAGATTTTATTTTTTTATATAATATAGAGTAATATATCTGTAAAATTGTTTTGATAGCTGCGTGGACAGATACCCGCAGCGCAGAAATAAGGGCAACGCATTGGCGTATTGCAACGCCGGTGCGGACGTGCCAGTATAGACATTGCGAGCGCCTGTTCACAAAGGTACGCTGTATTATTGGAATGCTGTATTCGGGGAACAGGCTGCTTTTTGCAAGGAGTTTTCCCATGTCTTTGTCGCGTGGTCCCTTGGTAGTCAGGACGTTGCCCGTGGTGGCGCTGCTGTTGCTGTATGCGGTGGCCGCGTCGGCCGTGGCGGAAAGATCGCCCGTGCAGGCCGCTTTGGAAGACGCTGCTGCGCAAAGAGTTGGGCCGCCCCAGGCCGACCAGGCTTCTCCGTCCGCTATCGTTGCGGGCGCGGCCCCTGAGGTGGGGAACACGCCCGCCGCACCCGCCGTTGCGGCCCCGCCGCCCGCAGCGGAGGAATCCGGCCCGGAGGCCCAGCGCGGACAGGATTCTCTTTTCAGCCCGGCCTACCAGAGCTGTATGGACGATGCCGCGGGCGTAACCACAGCAATGCAGACCTGCATGGAAACGGAGCAGACCCGATTGGAGCGGTACGTCGCCATTCTGCGCCAACGCCTGATGCAGGCTTTGCCGCAGGAGCGGGCCGCAGCCCTTGGCAAGGCGCTTGAAGCCTGGGAAAGTTTGCGGCAGAACGGCTCCGTAGCCATGTATGCGCCGGAAGGGGGCAGCCTTTCTCCTTTGATGGCCTCGCTTTGGTACCTGGAGCAGACCGCCCGCACGGCCCGTTGGCTGGAAGGACTGACGGAAAATCTTGATCAATGACACCAAAATATTGGCTTCTATGACTCTGGAAGAACTGTGGCGGCGTTTTCCCATAGTTCTGGGGCAGTTCAACGTTGAACTGCCCTGGCGGTTGCGTACGCAGCTGCCCGCCGTGGAGGCGTAAGCGCAATTTATTCCGGCGTTTCTCATGCAAAGGCCTTGCTGCACCTGTGTGGTGGGCGTCTGCGTGCGCAGATACCAGGGCAATTTTAAAGTGAAACCATTTTCATTGTAGGCGCCCAACGGACAAAAACGGGGTGCGCCGGGGGCCCTGCCCTCTGCGCCGCCGGAGCCGTTTATGGCGGCGTTTCTCGCCGGTTTGTGCGGTCAACATGGGGTCAGCACGGGGCGGCCGAGCACTGCGGGCGCAAATCCGGCAGAGGGGTGAAGGCCGTGGCCGTGAGAGATGCGGTAGACGCGGTGCGCAGGCTGCGGCCGTCGTCCATATGCGTCAGACCGTCCGGGGTAAAGGTCAGACGCAGGGGCACAACCACAGTGCGGCGCATGGTGAGTTGGTCCAGTTCCAGGCGCGGGGTCAGGGTATGCGGGCCCTGAGCGTCGGTCCAGCGCAGGCGGGCGGTGGTGGTAAGTCCGCAGACCGTGCCCTGTTCGGTGAGACGCAGAGAGTTGACGTCGCCGCAGATGGCCGTAGCTGTGGGGTCAAAAGCCGTGATGAGCCCGGCCGGTGTAACCACGGGCAGGGGGCGGGCCGGTTCGCAGCTGCGCAGTGCGCCGCTTTCGTAAAAGGCGCAGCCGTTGCGCACGGGCAGGGGCCCCAACACTGTAGGCAGGGTAAGGCGTTCGCCGGGCCAGAAGGTGACGCTTGCGCAACGCCCGGAGGGATAGAAGCGCAGGCCCTGCACCCTGGCCCGCACGGGCCCTGCAGGCAAGTCCAGGGCGCAGATGTGGGCCAGCCGTCCTTCGTCCTGCTCGGTCCAGTAGCCGCTGGTCTTCCCCTTGCGCAGCAAGACGCGCTTAAGCGTGCCGTTGGGGTGCCAGGCCAGCCATTCCACAGGCAGTTCGCCCATGGGCGTGGGCACGGGGCACTGGCTTTGCAGCTCCAGACTGCACCACATGCCGTTGGGGTAGAGGCTGAAGCTCCTGTCGCTGGTGCGGCGCACATCGTCCGTGGTGTAGAGAGGCGGCAGCCAGCCCTGTGGGGTGGCCACGGTGTCCGGGCCCAGGCAGCGGCAGTCGCGCGGCGTGCCGTCGGGCCAGCAGGTGAGGATGTGGACGTGGCGGACCGCGCCGTAGGGGGTCAGAACCGTGGACTGGACGTCAAACGTGGACATGACGTGCCTCCTTTAAAAGTTCTGCGGAATTTCATTGCAGAGGGTGTGGGTGATACGCGCCCGCAGGCTTCCGTCAGGCAGATGGCTGCGCGCGCAGGTGAGCCGGTGTTGGCGCATATGTTCTTCCAGCCAGGGCGGCATGTGCCCACAGATGAGGTCCAGCTCCACAAAGGGCGTGGAAGCCAGAAAGGGCCGCAGGGCCTTTTTGGACGAGATTTCCGGATGCGCGGCCATGACTTCCATGAGGTTGATGCGGTAGACGCCGGGCGTTGCCGTGGCTACCGGCCCTGTGGGCACGGGGGCGTCCTCTTGCGCTTTGGCCTCTATTTCCGCTGCCAGAGGCTCCAGCACAGCGGGGGTAAAGGCGGTGAGTTCGCAGAGGCAGAAGCCAAGGCGGCTCAATTCATTGTAGGCCAGACCGGAAATGCCCGTGGCCACCAGGGCTGCGCCCTGGGGCAGCCGTCCCGCCAGTTGCCGCAGCCGCTCGCGCAGGGCGGCCATGCTGTCGCAGCCTGCCAGAGAGAATGACAGGGGGGGCCCCTGTGTCCAGTCCCGACCTGCGGCAGCGCGGGTCCAGAGCACGATGGCGGCGCAGGTTTTCACCCCGGCCAGGGCCGCATCAGCGGTTTGCATGACGGCAATATGACTACAGCGCATGGCGTTCTCCTTTTGCACAACAAACATACAGTTCCGCCGGGGCAATGGCGTTGTGGTCTGGCGACTGCGAGAACAAACGCCCGCCACACAGGTGTAAGCGCAATATCTTTGCGCGGTTAAGCGCCGGAACGAGTGCGTATTAAACTTTGATAATCCATATTCTCAAAGGTAATCTGCTCCAGAGCATTTAACACTTGAAATGCTCGCTTACAGCAGGCAAAAGCCTGCCTTCTCGCATTTCGTGGCAAGGATTTTCAAGAAAATCCTTGCAGATCAGTTAGCTCATTTCATTCGCTAACTGATCTAATGACTGAAGGGCCGACGCGGCCCGAACCCCCAGGCGTCCAAAGCGTGGGGCGGCAGCAGGGCGGCGGCTTCCTGCTCCAGATTTCGTGCGGCCTGGGGGGCCACGGCGCAGGCCGCGCCTCCAAGCCGGGCCACGGCATGGGTAAAGGCGGCCAGTCCACAGTTGCCGGCCCGTTCTCCTATGCCCCAGAGGGTTGTGTTTACGTAAGCCGCGCCCGCGCTGGCAGCCATGAGGGAATTGGCTACGGCCATGCCCAGATCGTTATGGGCGTGGATTTCCACATCCAGCCCCGCCTCACGCAGTACGCGCACAGCGCGCCAGACCTGGTCCGGCGTATAGGCCCCCACGGTGTCGCTGCAGCGCACGCGCCGCACGCCGGCCTGTCGTGCGGTCAGGGCCGCCTGACGCAACTGGTCCGGTGTGGCGTGGGAGGCGTCCTCAAACCCCACGGTCACTTCTGCGCCCCGACTGGCGGCCAGTGCCACGCAGCGGCGCAGCAGGTCCAGCACCAGCGGCCGGGTGGACTTGAGCTTTTCTTTGATTTGTCGGTCCGAAACGGGGCAGCACAGGTGGATGATGTGCGGGGCGCAGTCCAGAGAGTGGCGGATGTCCGCCTCCCGCAGGCGGTTCCAGGCGGAAACGCGGGCCTGGGCGCAGGCCGCGCGCACGCCACGCACCACATCCCGTTCTGTGGTGCCCATGGCCGGAACGCCGGCTTCTATCTGCCCCACACCCGCCGCGTCCAGAAGGCGGGCCAGACGAATTTTGAGTTGGGGGGCGAAGGCAAAGCCGGGGGCCTGTTCGCCGTCGCGCAGGGTGGTATCCACCAGAATGATTTCAGGCATGGTCCGCCTCCGCTGATGCGCCCGACGGCGTCCGGGGTTTGGCAATGGCGGGGGGAAGATGGGCACGGCACAAAGCTGCAAACTGGGCGTCGTTCAGGCTGCCCTGACGTTGTAGGGCCAGAGCCTGGACGGCCTCCAGCACCGGGCGCGCCGCCGTTTCGGGCAGGGCAAGGCCCAGTTGGCGGGCCTTGAGGCGCACGGCCCCCAGGCCCGAATGGCGGCCCATGACCACGCGGCGGGCAAGGCCCACGGTTTCCGGCTTGAAGGGTTCGTACAAATGCGGGGCCTTGGCGATGCCGTCCACATGGATGCCCGATTCCACAGTAAAGATATCCGCGCCCAGCACGGGCTTGTGGCGTGAAAGGGGCAGACCGGCCCGGCGCAGCAGCTTGGCGGCCTCGGGCAGCAGGTCCAGGCGGGTAAGGCCCGTATCCCGCCCTTGGGCGGCCAGACACAGGGCCACCTCCTCCAGGGCTGGACCGACGGCTGGACCGTGTACGGCGCTGCCGCCAATGGCGCCCGCCACGCGCATGCCGCCGTGGGCGAGCCAGAGCACGGCCAGGGCCGTGGCGCAGCCCGTGGTGTCGTCGGGGCAGAATTCGACGCGTTCTCTGAGCGGCGCGTAGCGCGCCAGAAAGGCCGGGGCGTCGCGCAGAGCGTCGCAGCAGCCCCCCAGCCGGGCGTACATACTGTGTGGCGCCGCTCCGGCCTTACGGGCACGCGGTCCGTGAGGGGCGGCGTGGCGCAGGTCTGCGGGCACCTCCACCACAAAGCCCATGCTGTGGAGCAAATCCAGCCATTCTCCGGCCCAGAGGGCAAAGGCGTCTCCTGTGCGGTTGTTGCCGTGGATAGCCAGGCCGGGCGGGGGAGAGGCCCGGAACAGGGTAAGCGTACTATCGACCAGATACGGCATGGCGGCCTCCAGCAGTGCCGGTCAGCGCCGGGAAAAGGCCCGGCCGGAAGGCGTGCTGCCCTCCGGGCCGGGGGGGGACAAGGTCGGCCTCAGCCGCAGAGCGCCTTGGCAGCCTCGTTCACGGCCTTGTCCACAGTTTCGTACAGGGTAAACACGCGGATGCCTTTTTGTTGCAGCTTTTCCAGGGGGCTCTGGCCGATGCGCAGGGCCAGCACGCCTTTGCAGTCCTCCACGGCGGCCAGAATGCCGTCCATGCGTCCGGTTTTGCCGGATCCGCAGTCGTCCATGCCGTGGCAGTAGCGGGATACGCTGCGGGTTTCCAGGTAACGGGCGGCGGCGCCGTCGCTTTCATAGATGTAGAACTGGTCGGTCTGGCCAAAGTGCTGGTCCACCGTAGCGCCCGTTTTGGAGGCCACGGCAATGCGGATGCCTCGCGCCACCGGGGTGGCCGGAGCTTCCTGTGTCGGCTGCGTCGCTGCCGGCGGGCGGTAGTCTATGGAGCGGTCGTCGCCCAGAAGGCCCACGGCGTCGGCGCGGCACTGTTTGCAGTGGTACATCTGGCGTAGGGTTGGTTCGCAGCTTTTGCGCAGGTTCATGAGTTCCTTATTGCTGACCAGGGGCAGATTTTCAAACACGCTGCCCTTGACCGGGATGAGCTGCATGATGTTGGTCAGCTCTGCGCCCAGGTCGCGCACGGTTTCCACCACTCGTGGGATATGGGCGTCGTTGATGCCTTTAAGCATGACAGTGTTGACTTTGCAGACAATGCCCGCGCGGGTCAGGGCACGCAGCCCGGCCATCTGGTTGGCCAGCAGCAGGGCGGCGGCGGTTTCGCCTGTGTAGCGCCCGCCCCAGTATTCCGCATAGCGGTAGATCTGCGCGCCAATGGCCGGGTCCACGGCATTGATGGTAACCGTGGCGTGGCTCACGCCCACGCGGCGCATGTCTTCCACAAATTCGGGCAGAGCCAGGCCGTTGGTGGACATGCAGAAGGTGATCTCCGGGTCTTCCCTGCGGATCAGTTCCAGGGTGCGGAAGGTGGCTTCGGGGTTGGCCAGGGAGTCACCGGGCCCGGCAATACCCACCACGGTAAGGTTGGGCATGTCGCGTTTGACCTGGAGAAAGCGCTCCAGGGCCTGCTCCGGAGTGAGTACAGCGGTAGTGACGCCGGGGCGGCTTTCGTTGGGACAGTCGTACTTGCGCAGGCAGTAGTTGCAGCTCAGGTTGCAGCGCGGGGCTATGGGCAAATGCAGCCGGGCCGCGCTGGAACAGGCCCCGCAGGTAAAACAGGGGTGTGTTTTGGTGCGTGCGGCGTTGGATGCGGCGCTGGATGCGGCGCCGTCCTGGAGGTCTGCAGCCGGTGCGGCTGTCGCGGGCCGGTCGGCATGACTGACGGGAGCAATGCGGCGGGCGTCCAGGCCGGCGGGCGTATCTTTGTAGTATTTGTTGTAGAGTTCCTGCCGGAAGGCGCTTTCGGTCTGGCGCAGCATGGCGTTGGCCGTGGCTTCCATGAGGCTCAGAGAACCGTCGTAGAGCAGTAGGCGGGTGCGCTGGCCGCCCACCTGGTCGTGGATGGGGAAGCCGTAGCGCAGCAAGGGGATATGGCGGCGCTCCTCAATGCGGCGTCCGTCGGAGTTGCCCAGCATGAGGTTGGCCTTGCGCGCCAGCAGGGCGTTTTCAATAGCCGTAAAGTCCGCGAAGTCCAGGATGTCGAAGCCTGCGATGAACTGGGTTTCGGCCGCGGCGGTCATGGCCGGGCGCAGGGCCGCATCCAGGCCGGGGCAGCGGCTGCCCGTGGCGGCGACCACGGGCACGGCCCCGTGCTCACAGCAGGCCCGCGTCATGCCCAGCACGGCGTCCGGCTCGCCGAAGAGGGCGGCGCGGCACTGGGCATTGTATTTGTGCGCATCGATCATGGCGTCCAGATAGCGGGCGCGTTCCTCGGCCAGAGAAGCGGGCAGGGTTGCGCCCAGGGCTTCCAGGGTGGCCGCAAAGGCGTCCGTATCTTCCAGGCCTATGGGCAGATTGAGGCGCAGGAGGGGCACGCCGTAGGTTTCGCGCAAATACGCGCCGGGGGAATATTCCTCCGGGCAGAGGGGGGCCAGCTCCAGGGTTATGCGCGCCCCGGCCATGAGGCTGATGCGGGGAAAGGGCGTGCCGTGCTGGGGCAGGCGGTTGTAGGTTTCTTCGTGGCCGCCGTCCAGATTCTGGGAGAGGTCGGGCAAGAGGATGTAGTCCAGGCCGCCGGCATCCAGCAGGGCCTTGAGGGCGCGGGTGTCCGCGGCGGAAAGGTGCCCGGTGATAATGTTGACGCAGCTGTTGGGCGCGGGGTTCATGGGCGCGTGGCGCACAATGGCGTGCAGCGCACGGAAAAAGCCTTCGTACTGCGATCCGCCGTAGCCCGGTGAGGCCACGGGGATGATGTGGGCCGTGACTTCCGGGTGGCTTTCCTTGAATTCCCTGATGATGGCGGGCACGTCTTCGCCGATGGTTTCGGCCAGGCAGGTGGTGGCCACGCCGATGACTTCGGGGTTGTAGAGTTTGATGAGGTTGCCCAGACCGGCGAGCAGGTTTTTGGCGCCGCCGAAGACCGTGCCTTCTTCTGTGAGGGAGGAGGAGGCGATGTCCACGGGTTCGTTATAGTGCGTGGCCATGTGGCGTCTGATGTAGGTGCTGCAGCCCTGCGAACCGTGCAGAATGGTCATGCCTTTGCGGATGCCGTAAAAGGCGCTGGCCGCGCCCAGGGGCATGCACATCTTGCAGGGATTGGTATTGAGGTTGACGAGATTGGCGCTCATGTGTCTTCTCCTTCGGGGGCGGGGCGCCCCAGGCGGGCTCAAAAATCCTTTTGTTTTGTGCTGCGGTTGCTCAGATCCCGGCTGCCAGGGCCTGGCGCACCTGTGCTGCCTGTCGGGCGGCTGTGGCCGCATAGCTGTTGCGGCCGCGAGTGAAGCGCCAGACCGGGCTGTTGAGGGAAAGGTTCACTTCACGGGTGAAGTTTTCCACTCCTTCAAAGCCGCCCAGGGCGTGTTTGCGTTCGTGGTTGTGGTCGCAGAAGGCCATGCCCAGCTTGTAGGCCAGGGGCCTTTCCTTGACGCCGCCCACCAGGATGTCCGCGCCTTTTTCGCGCATAAAGGTTTCCAGCTCCGCGGGGTTGGCGTCGTCCAGGATGACCGTGCCGGGGTTGACCAGGCTTTCAATGACTTCGTAGTCTTCGGGCTTGCCCGTCTGGGTGCCTACCACCACGGTTTCGATGCCCATTTCATTGAACTGCCGGATGAGGGAAATGGCCTTGAAGCCGCCGCCCACAAAGATGGCGGCTTTTTTCCCGACGAAGTGGGGTTTGTACCGCTCCAGAAAATCTGTAGCCCTGGCCGCGCGTTTCCTGATTATGGCTTCAGCCTTGGCTTTGGCTGTAGTGTCGCCCAGGCGTTCCGCCACCTGCCGCAAGGCGGTGGAGGTGTCTTCCACGCCGAAGAAGCTGGCGCGCATCCAGGGCACGCCCATTTCATCCTCCATGCGACGGGCCAGGTACATCATGGAGCCCGCGCACTGCACAATGTTGAGCTGGGCCGCCGGGGCGCGGGTAAGGGCCGCATATGAGGCGTCGCCGGTCATGGTGGCCACCACGGGGATGCCCATTTCTTTGAGGTAGTTTTTGATGATCCACATTTCGCCGGCCAGGTTGTAATCGCCCAGGATGTTCACGCCCTTGGCGCGGGGCTGGTCTGCATGGGGTTGCATGAGCTGTATGAGGGCGTTGCAGGCCATGCGGTAGCCCGTGGATTTGGTGCCGGAAAAGCCCGGCGCTTTGACCGCAATGACACGGATGCCGTGCCGCTCCTCGGCCCGGCGGCACACGGCCTCCACATCGTCGCCGATGACGCCCACAATGCAGGTGGCGTAGACAAAGATCAGCCTGGGCTTGTAGTGAACCACGGCTTCGTCAATGGCGCGGGTGAGTTTTTCCGCGCCGCCGAAGACAATGTCTTTTTCCTGCAGGTCTGTGGAAAAACTGTTGCGATACAATTCCGAACCACTGGTGAGGCTGCCCCGGATATCCCAGGTGTAGCTGGCGCAGCCAATGGGTCCGTGCACGATGTGAAAGGCGTCCGTAATGGGGTTGAGCACCACGCGCGCGCCGCAGTAGACGCAGGCCCGCTGGCTCACGGCCCCGGCCACGCTGGCCGTATCGCAGCGCAGGCCGTCGCCGCTGCAGCAACTGCGGCCTTTTTCCTGTATGGAGGTGCGGCGTTCTTCCAGAATTTCCATGCTCATGACAACCCCCTTGGGGAGGGCGGGGGAGGTTCCCCCCGGCCCTTGTTTGTGTGCCGTATGGCGTGCGGCCTTGCGGCCTTACATAACCAGATCCATGTCTTCGTCGGCGCAGACGCGGTCGTATTCGTCCATGAGCGCGTCGGCAATGCGGGTGGCCAGCAGAAAGGCCCCCCGGTAGCCCACCAGGGGCAGGGAGGGGTGGCCGTACCTGTCCAGAATGGGAAAGCCCGCCCGCACCAGCGGAATGCCCTCGGCCTTGGCTATCTGTTTGCCGTGCGAATTGCCCAGCAAGAGGTCCACCGGCGCATTTTTGATGTGCTGGTGCAGGTCAACAAGGTCTTTGGCGGCAAAGGCCTTGCATTCTTCTTCCTTGCCGTATTCCTTGAACAGGGCCGTGGCGAGCTTGACAAAAGCCTCGCCGGGCGTGCCCGTGAGGACGTAGCTGGGCGTCATGCCCAGTTCCAGGCAGAGGCGGGCCAGGCCCAGCACCGTATCCGGGTCGCCGTACACGGCCACTTTTTTGCCGTAGTAGTAGGGGTTGGCGTCCAGCATGAGATCCAGCAGACGGCCGCGTTCTTCTTCCAGGGCGGCGTCCACCTCCCCACCGTTGAGGTTGGCCAGGGCCATGATGAAGGTGTCTGTATCGGCCAGACCGATGGGCAGCGGCAGCAGGTCGTAGTCCACAGCACACTTGCGCTTGAGCTGGGCGGCGGGTTCGTCGCTGGTGAGGCGCCCCAGGGCCAGCACCTTGCGGCAGGAGCCCAGAGCTTTGATCTCCTCAATGGTGGTGCCGCCTTCGGGGTACATCTGGTACTTGCCGGTCATGGGCGCGTCCATGACGTTGCTGCAATCTGGAAACATGATGCTCTTGAGCTTCATGTGCCGGAGCAGGTGCTTGTATTCGCGCACGTCGCCGGGGTTGACGAAGCCTGGGAACACAGCCACGTTTTGCGTGGCCGTGCCTTTGGCGGCCAGGTACTTGATAAATCCCGCCATCATGTTGCCGAAGCCCGTGATATGTGAGCCCACATAGCTTGGCGTGTTGCAGTGCACCACATATTTGCCGTCGGGGATGTCCATTTCCTCAATATAGGTATTGAGGTCGTCGCCGATGGTTTCGGAAAGGCAGGTGGTGTGCACGGCGATGATGTCCGGGTTGTAGACGTCAAAGGCGTTTTTGACGCCCTGCCGGATGTTGGGGCCGCCGCCGAACACGCAGGCGCCTTCGGTGAAGGAGCTGGTGCAGGCTATGGCCGGTTCTTTAAAGTGTCTGGTGAGGTAGGTGCGGTGGTAGGAAACGCAGCCCTGGGAACCGTGGCTGTAAGGCATGCAGTTGTGCACGCCCAAGGCCGCAAAAAGCGCGCCCACGGGCTGACAGGTCTTGCACGGGTTGATGAGGATGCCGGTGCGGTTCAGATGGGTTTTGGGGGTGAGGTCAAGCATTACTTTTCTCCCACAGAGCCTTGCAGGGTGGCGCGGGTCTTCCAGGGCGGGGTGACCATGTGCCACGCGGGGGTGAAGTAGCCCATGCAGACGTCGTGGCCGAACTGCACGGCGCCCTTGAAGCCCGCATAGGGCCCGCTGTAGTCATAGCAGTGCAGCTGGCGGGAAAGGGTTCCGGCCTTTTGCAGGGCGTATTTATCCTTAATGCCGGAGAAGAAGATGTCCGGCTTGAGCACTTCCACAAACTTATCGGCCTCGTACATGTTCAGGTCGTCCACCACATAGGACCCGGCGGCCATATCGCGGATCATGCCGTCGTACTTTTCCAGCGGGATGGTTGCGGCCAGCTTGTCGTACTGCTCCTGGGTGAGGAAGGCATGGTATTTTTGTTCGTCTTTGCTCACTTCCAGGTGTTCGATGTTTTTACTGTCCGCGTCTTCCTTGATATTGGGGAGGATTTCGCGGCCTTCGTAGTCGTCGCGGTGGCCGAATTCGTAGCCCGCCAGCACGGTGCTTACGCCCAGTTCCTTGAGCAGGCCCTGGTAATGGTGCGAGCGGCTGCCGCCCACAAAGAGCGCGGCGGTCTTGCCGTTGAGGCGGGCTTTGTAGGCGGCCATCTGGTCCTGGATTTCGGCCAGTTCTTCGGCGATGACTTCTTCCGTGCGCTGGATAAGGGCCGGGTCGCCAAAGTAGGCGGCCATGTGCCGCAGGCTTTCAATGGTGCCTTCAAGGCCGATGAAGTTGACCTTAAGCCAGTCCACGCCGTACTTGGTTTTCATCATTTCGGCGATGTAGTTGATGGAGCGGTGGCACTGGACCAGGTTGAGGTTGGCCTTGTGGGAACTGGCGATGCGCTCCACCGAACCATCGCCGGTGAAGATGGAGACCACTTCATAGCCGATCTTCCTAAGGACGCGTTCCTGTTCCCAGCCGTCGCCGCCGATGTTGTATTCGCCAAGAATGTTGACGGTGTACTTGGTGGCCGGTTCGTAGCTGCCGGTGCCGATGACTTTTTTCATCAGGCCGTTGTTGGCGATATGGTGGCCGGCGGACTGGCTCACGCCTTTGTAGCCTTCACAGCTGTAGGCCACGCAGCGGATGCCGTATTCCTTTTCCGCTTCGGCGGCTACGGCCTGGATGTCGTCGCCGATGAGGCCCACGGGGCAGGTGGCGGCAATCATGATGGTCTTGGGGTGCATAAGCTCCATGACTTCATCAATGGCTTTCTTGAGCTTCTTGGTGCCGCCGAAGACGATGTCCGGCTCCTGCAGGTCGGTAGTGAAGCAGTACTGGATGAAGTTGGGGTCGTCCCCTTCGGCCTTGGCTTTGTTGCGACGGGTGCCCCAGCTGTAGAAGCCGCAGCCCACGGGGCCGTGGGTGATGAGAACCATATCCTTGATGGGGCCCAGCACCACGCCTTTGCAGCCCGCGTAACAGCAGCCGCGGTTGGTCATGATGCCGGGAATGGCGCGGGTGTTGGCGATGATTTGCTGTTCCGCCGCGGGATCAACCCGGAGCATATGCTCCTTGCGATTTTTGAAAACCTTGGCGTTGTAGCGCTCCAGCACTACGGCGTTGGCGTCCATTGTCATACTCGTTACCTTCCTTATGCGTCGGTGCGCTCACCGGTGCGGACCACATAGGATTCCCCCACCGGCATGACGAAGATCTTTCCGTCGCCGGGATGGCCCGTGCTGTTGGCGGCGATGATGGCCTGCACCACGGCTGCCGCTTTGTCGTCGGGCACGCAGATGTTGAACAGGCGCTTGGGGATAAGGCGGCCCACTTCTGTAAGGGCTTCGCCGTCGGGGGTTCGGGGCAGTTCGCCGCTTTCCATGACCATGCGCAGGGTCGCGGGGTCCATGCCCTTTTTGCCCCGGCCCAGGCACTTCATGCACGTGAAGGAGGGGCAGCCCGCCTTGGCCAGGGCCTCCTTGGTGGGGGCCACCATATTGGCGCGGACCATTGCTACTATTTCCTGCATGACGGCCTCCTAAAGCCCGGACTTGCCGCTGCTGATGGTCCAGGATTCGCTTACGGGGGCCACAAAGATGCGGCCGTCGCCGTAGTGCCCGTCGCCGGTTTTGGCAGTGCGCAGAATCACGCGGACGGCGTCGTCCTTATCCTCGTCGCTGACCACCAGCATGAGCATCTGCTTGGGGATTTCGTCATACTGGATGTCGCCGACCATGATGCCCTTTTGTTTGCCCCGGCCCACCACATCGAGCTTGGTCACGGCGGGGAAGCCCGCGGCCAGCAGCTCGGAAAGCACTTCTGTGGTTTTTTCGGGGCGGATGATGGTGCGGATCATTTGCATGGGGGTTCTCCGTAATGGCTTTGGGGTGTTAGGCTTCCAGCAGACCATGTTCCATAAGCAGCTCTTCCAGGCGTTCCTGGGAGAGGGGCTTGGGCACCACAAACATATCGTTGCCGTCTATCTTCTGGGCCAGGGTGCGGTACTGACCGGCCTGCGTGCAGGAGGGGT
The DNA here is from genome assembly GCF_004309735.1 of Desulfovibrio legallii. Classification (NCBI taxonomy): domain Bacteria; kingdom Pseudomonadati; phylum Thermodesulfobacteriota; class Desulfovibrionia; order Desulfovibrionales; family Desulfovibrionaceae; genus Desulfovibrio; species Desulfovibrio legallii. The sequence continues at coordinate 117,864 of NZ_SIXC01000007.1, read as the reverse complement.
CGAACTGGATGACGGTCTGCTTGTTGATTTCCGCGCGCTGGACCATGTTGTCGCGCGGGACAAAGTGGATCATCTGCGTGCCGATCTCCTTGGCCACGGCGGAGACAAGGTCGGCCTCGCCGTCCACGTTGCGGCTGTTGCAGATGATGCCGCCCAGGCGCACGCCGCCGGTGTTGGCGTACTTTTTGATGCCCTTGCAGATGTTGTTGGCCGCGTAGAGGGCCATCATCTCGCCTGAGGCCACGATGTAGATTTCCTGGGCTTTGCCTTCGCGGATGGGCATGGCAAAACCACCGCAGACCACGTCGCCGAGGACGTCGTAGAAAACGTAGTCCAGATCGTCGGTGTACGCGCCCAGGCGCTCCAGCAGGCCGATGGAGGTAATGATGCCGCGCCCGGCGCAGCCCACGCCGGGTTCGGGCCCGCCTGATTCCACACAGCGGATGCCCTTGAAGCCTTCCTTCAGAACCAGATCAAGGTCGATGTCCTCGCCTTCCTCACGCAGGGTGTCCAGCACGCTCTGCTGGGCCAGGCCGCCCAGGATAAGGCGGGTGGAGTCGGCCTTAGGGTCGCAGCCCACGATCATGATGTTCTTGCCCATCTCGGCCAAGCCGGCGTTAAGGTTTTGTGTGGTGGTGGACTTGCCGATGCCGCCCTTGCCGTAAATAGCTACCTGTCGCATGTTGGTTCCTCGTGGTTTAACGTTGCGCGCCTGTGCGCTGTTCACGCTTTGTGCAGAAAGTGTGCCGTAATTATAACTTACTTAAATATAATAATATTTTTATTATTTTTGCGCGCAATTAAAACAATTTTGTAAAAAGTAACTTTACTGTTGAAAAAAGCTGTTTCATATAACATTCTGTAAAAACACAGTAAAAATTTTGAGTTCAGTCTCAGACATTTTACGCAAAACTATTTTGTACTGTCGAATTTCGTGATTATGGTACTAAAGAAATTTCACGATATTACGAAAAGGTACGAGGGGGCGAGTGGTGTAGCCTGATTGCCGGCATCTGCGGCATTTTGAGAGGGGGGTGTCCCTTGTCAAAAAGGATTCGCGGGAGTACGTCTGCCGCCCGGAAATCGTGTATATTTAAAGGGGAGAGAAGGGCGTGAAAATCGGTTTGTTGAAAAAAATATTGTTGGGAATACTGCTGCCGGCCATTGCCGGGCTGCTTCTGGTGGCGGGGGTAAGCTACAAAATGGCGGAGCAAGCCCTGCGCGGGCAGATCCGTACGGATATGACCGCCCTGCTGGAAAGTCAGAGCATTGGTCTGAACGGCGTCTTCCTGGGGCTTACGGAATCGCTGAAGACGCTTTCAGAAAATCAGCGTATCAGCGATTACATCGACGCCTATGAGCGCGGCGACGATCCGGATCTTTTGCAGGGCAGGCTGGCCCAGCGCACGGATCAGGCCCTGCGCTCCTTTACGGACAACAACCGCAGCGTTTATTTTGCCGGGTTGCTGGCTCCGGATGGCACAGTGCTGGGGCACCATCTCAAAGGCGCGACCCAGGCCAGTGAAAAATTTGTCGGCACCAGCTTTGCCGACCGGAGCTACTATGCCAAGGCACGGCAGGGTGAGCCCTGCGTTGAAGGCATCATCAGCGCTGCTACGGGCAAGACGGCCACGGTAGTGGCTTTTCCCATCAAGCGCGACGGCAGGGTGGCGGCCATTGTGATGGCGGGCATTGCCAACGCCGACTTGGCTGCCGGCACCACCAATTTGATCAAGGTGGGCAGCAAAGGGCAGGTCTATGCCTATGATCTCAAAGGCCATATGGTGCTGCACTCCGACATCAAGCGCATGGGCAAGGACGAAAGCGCCAGCCCCCATGTGCAGGAACTGTTGCGGCAGGGGCAGGGCCGTACCCGTTTTGTCAACGCGCAAGGGGAGGAAAAGGGCCTTTATTACAGAACGATGCCCGTGGAAGGCTGGGTTTTGTGCGTGGAGTTTGACCGGGAAGAAATTTTCAGCCCCGTGCGCGATATGCTGGGCAACAGCGCATTGCTGACTCTGGGCTGCGCGTTGCTGGTGGGCTTTATTATTTTTTGGGTCGTGCGGGGCATCGTGCGGCTTTTGGGCGGCATTTCCTCCTTGGCCGAAGCCGTGGCCGGGGGCCGTCTGGAGTTGGACGCCAAGGAAAATACCCTGCTGGACACGGCCCGGCGTCGCGGGGACGAATTCAGCGTGCTGGGGCAGGCCATGGGCCACATGGTGGGCAACATCAAACAATTGCTGGACGAAAGCGCAGCCAAGACCCAGGCGGCGGAGCAGGCCGGGGAAGAAGCCCGACAGGCCACGGCCAGGGCCGAAGAAGCGGCCCGACAGGCCGAAAGCGCCAAGCAGGAAGGCATGCTTGCCGCCGCCGGCCAACTGGAAGAGGTGGTCAGCGTTATTTCCAGTGCATCCAGTCAGCTGGCGGCCCAGGTGGAGCAGGTCAACCGGGGGGCCTCCGCCTCGGCACAACGCCTGGGCGAAGCCGCTACAGCCATGAACGAAATGAACGCCACCGTGCAGGAAGTGGCCAAAAATGCCGCTGAGGCCTCCGGCGCTGCGGAAAACACCCGTGTCAGCGCCACCAATGGAGCCGAAATCGTGCGCGGCGCTCTGGAGAGCATTGGCGAAGTGCATTCCGTTTCGCTGGCCCTTAAGGACGACATGGGCAAACTTAACGAGCACGCCCTGTCCATCAGCAAGATTATGGGCGTCATTTCGGATATAGCGGACCAGACCAATCTGCTGGCCCTCAATGCGGCCATTGAGGCGGCCCGCGCCGGTGAGGCGGGGCGCGGCTTTGCCGTGGTGGCCGACGAAGTGCGCAAATTGGCCGAAAAGACCATGGCCTCCACCAATGATGTGGGCAACGCCATCAAGGCCATTCAGGAAAGCACGGCCCAGAGCGTGGAGGCCATGGATTCAGCTCTGGGCGCGGTGGAAAAAGCCACCAGATATGCGCAGGATTCCGGCGCGGCCCTGCACCAGATTGTGGAGAGCGTAGGCGGCGCGGCGGACCAGGTCAGCGCCATTGCCACGGCCAGCGAGCAGCAATCCGCCGCCAGCGAGGAGATTAACCAGTCCATAGTCCAGGTCAACGACATGTCCGGGCAAACTGCCACCGCCATGGACGAAGCGGCCAAGGCTGTGGCCGAACTGGCGGCCCAGGCCCGCCGTCTGAGCGATCTTGTCGCTGATATGAAACGGGGCTAAGCCCACAAGGCTTTTGCAAAGCACAACCGGCGTCACGCCGCACGGGCATTCCTTCGTGCGACGTGACGCCGATTTATATTGCATATGTCAATGGATGGGCATCAATCCTGGTGGGGTCTGCCGATGCGGTCCAGCAATTCTCCCTGGGCGTCAAAGCGTACCGGGCGCGGCTCGTGCACCAGGCTAAAACGTTCTGTATCCGTAAGTTCGCGCAGTACGGCCTCGGTGGCAAAGAATTCTGTGAGGTAGAGGGTGTTGGGCACCCGCACCAGGCGCAACTGATCCTCTGGAATGCTCCGCAGGCAGAACATCATGGTTTCCAGGGCTTCCTGCTCCGTGTCATACCACGTGGGCAGAAAGGCCCGGGTCACAAAGGTGGTGGTGAGGTTGTTGAGGTAGGTGGCCTTACGGTCCACCTTGTCCACCAGCTTCTGGGTAGTGAAATCCACCAAGCCTATGCCTGTGGCGTTGCCGTGGGATTCCTCCGTGAGGTCCAGCACGGAAACGTAACGGATCTTCGGGCTTGCCGGTTCGGCTTCGCCGGTAATGCGCAGGCGGCCGATAATGTTGGTGTCTACCCCCGTGCCGCTGAAGTTTTTGCCCATTTCTTCCACCACCAGGCCGTGCAGGCTGTCCACGGGCAGGGCGGGCATGAGGGTCTTGGACCAGGCAAGCAGCTCCACTTCCCGCTCAATCATAGCCTCAGCGGGCAGGGCTTCAATAAGCGCTGTTTCTTCATAGGCATTTTCCACAATGGCCACGCCGCCGATGACGGGCATCTTTTTCAGAATGATCTTGGCCACATCTACCAGCAGGCGCGGCAACTGGGATTGCCCCAGGCTGTGAAACTGCCCGGCCCCGCCAGGGCCGCCCAGACCCACCACCAGTTTTTTGCACATGCCGCTTTCCACACAGCCCTTGAAGGAGGTGTGGGTCTTGACGCGGTTTATAGGGATGATGGCGTCCACGGAAAAGGCCGAATCCAGCATATAGGCCACGAGCCCGTCCGGAGTCTGGCCGATGCTGCGGCAGGTGTCGCAGGTAATAACCTTGACGCCCATGTTTTGTTCGGTAATGCCCAGACTGTCGAGAACCTCTTTCTGCCCCTGGGCCGTACCACCGCCGTGGCTGCCCATGGCGGCCAGCAGCACGGGGGTTGCGCCGCACTCGCGCACCACGGCGATGGCGGCTGCCAGCATGGGGCAGATGTTCTGGATGCCGCGGCTGCCGGCGGTAATGCCCACTGTAGCGCCGGCCTGGATGCGCGGCGCAAGGCGACGCATCTGGGCAGTCATTGCGGCAACGGGGTCGTCCACCCTGGGGCGCGTGAAGCTCTGGCGCACGCGGGCCATGGGCGGTAAGGGTTTGCGCGTTGTACTCATTTTTGCTTTGTCTCCTTGTCAGTACAGGCCGATAATGGGAAACCAGGCCACAGCGGTGAGCGCCCAGGCCGCCCAGGCAAACAGGCCCACGGCAAAGGCGGCCTTGAGCTGGTCGCTTACCGTATAATAGCCTGCGCCGAACATGATGATGTTGCCCATAGTGTTGAAGGGCAGGAACAGGGCGTAGCCCATGAGGATGGCCTGGGGCAGCACAAAGCCGGCCACGGGAAAGCCGAAGCTCTGCGCCAGACCGATGTAGATGGGGATCATGACGCCGGCCATGGCCGTGGTGGTGGACCAGATGATGTGGCTGAAGATGGTAAAGCCCATAAGGCCGATCATCAGAGGCATCATGTCCACATGGGTCAGGCCCAGGCCCGTGATGCCGGACTTGATGACCCACTCAAAGGCTTTGGTCTTGGTCAGTACGTTGCTCAGGGTAATGACGCCGCCGAAGTAGACGAACAGCTCCCACGGGATGGATTTTTGCGCTTCCTTCCAGGAAAGCACGCCCACCTTGGGCAGCAGGATGAGCGTGCTGACCACAAAGGCCACCATGGTGGAATTGAAGTGGTGCCACATATCCGAGGCCCAGAGGATGAGCGCCAGGCTGAAGAAGAGCAGGGCCTTTTTTTCGCGCGGGCTGGTGGGCCCCATGGCGCGCAGTTCGGTTTCCACATATTCCAGCCCGCCGGGGATGGTTTTCATTTCGGGCGGGAAGAGCCAGCGCACCACGTACTGGCTGCCGATGAGCACGATGAGCGTGGTGGGTAGGGCGGCCAGCGCCCAGAAGCCCCAGGAGGTCACGGATGCGGCCGTGCCCAGGGCGGCCACAATCATGCCGATGGCAATGGGGTTGGGGATGGTGGCCGTGAGAAAGCCGCCCGCCGTAATGTTGGAGGCAAAGGTATTGGCGAGGAACAGGGCTTTGCCGAAATTGCTTTTGCCGGGCTCCACGCGGTAGGCCTGGGCCACGCCTTCCACAATGGGCAGCATGGCGGCGGTGCGGGCGGTGTTGGAAGGGGTCAGGGGCGCCACCAGCAGGTTGGCGATCATGGGCGCGAGAATGGCCCCGCCCGGCGTTTTGCCGAACATGCGCATAAGGTGCAGGGCCACCCGGCGTGCCATGCCCGTTTCCGTCATGGCAATGGAAATGATGAAGCCGGTGATAAGCATCCACAGGGCCGGGGAGGCGAAGCCGGAAAGGGCGAAGCCCGCATTGTGGACCAGCGAACCGCCCTTGAGAGCGCCCTCGGCGTTGCCCACCCAGAAGTAGAGCAGGGAAACGATGATGAAGCTGCTGGTGGCCACGGATACGCTCAGTGTTACCCAGAGGATGACCGCGCCGGAAAAGATGCTCAGCAGCTTGTGCTGGGTCAGGTTCATGCCTTCCGGTGTGGGCAGACACCACACCAGCAGCGCCACCAGCACGGCGACCACAGTGCCGTATTTTTTACCGTATTCTTCAAATTTATTTGCCATTAAGGCGCCCCCTCATCCGCCCAGAAGGCGGGGTTAGCGTGTATTTTTTTTCATTGTCGCGGGCTCGGTCAGGCTCCGGCTTCCACGGCAACGATATCCAGCCAGTGGCGTACCTCCTTATTTTTTGCGGTGGCCACGGAAGAAAGCTGCATGACGCAGCCGCTGCAGCCGGTGATGACGTGACGGGCCTCAGGAGCAAAGCCCTCCAGGCATTTGCGGGCCATGTCCATGGAAAGATCCGGATTGCTCATTTTCAGAATGCCGCCCATGCCGCAGCACAGGCCCGCGCCTTTTTTCAGCTCCGGCAGGCCCTGTTGGAGCAAGGGCAGGTCCGGGTCGGCTGTGCCCCAGTGGCAGGGCTGGTGGTAGGCCACCGCGGTTGGCGCATCCGCTGTGGCGTGCAGGCGGGGCTGCTCTAGCAGGGCCGACAGACCCCGGCATTTTTCCTTCCATTGGGCGGCTTCGTCTTCGGGCAGCACCGCGGCGTATTCGTCCAGACTGTGTTTGCACGAGGCGCAGAAGCTCGCCACCAGGGGGCGGCCGAGGTCGCGCCAGACCTGGATATTTTTTTGGCGCACCTCGTCCTGGGCCTTGTAGCGTCCCGCGTGGTGCAGGGTGCCGCCGCAACAGGTAAAGCCGGAGCTGTCCAGCACCTGGTAGCCCCAGGTGGCGAGCAGCTCCCGCGCCTTGGCGATCCAGCGCGGACGGGCGTTGACGGCGGTACAGCCGCTGAACAAGACCACGGGCGTGCCCGGTTTTTTTTGTGTCGGCGTCAGGATGAGCCAGGGCTTAATGGCGGGCAGATCCACCAGGGCACGGGCTGTGGCCAGAGAGGAACGCAGCCCTTCAGGCACGGCCGCGTCGGGCGCGAGCATGGCGATTTTTCCGGCCAGGGGCCAGAGGGGCCCGGCCCGGCGGATCCATATCTCCCAGAGGTTCTGCGTCCAATGGGGATTTCTGGCCCGCGCGTCGGCCAGCAGCTCACTGGTGGAGAGCTTGCGCGCGCAGACGCGCTGACAGCGTCCGCAACCGGCGCAGAGCCGGGCCAGCTGGCGGACGCGCTCCCAGGAGAGCTGGGCCGTGGCGGCGTCGCCGTATTCGGCGTCCAGGGGTTCCATAAGCAGACGTTTGCCCTTGGGGGCGTATTCTTCGCGCTTGAACAGGGCATAGACCGGACAGACGTTGAGGCATTCACCGCACTGTGTGCAACCGCGTTTCATCTTAATACCCCTTGCCGGGATTGAGGATGCCGTGAGGATCAAATACCCGTCGCACGGCGCGCATCAGGGCGTGTTCCTCCTGACCCAGCTGTTTGCCCACATCCTTGAGGCAGCCGCCGCCGTGTTCGCCGGAAAGGCTGCCGCCAAATTCCAGAGCGGCGTCGTCGAGCTCGTGGTGGGTTTTCTGGGTGCGGCGGGCGTCGTCCGGGTCTGAGGCGTCGTAGTGCAGATTCGCGTGGATGTTGCCGTCGCCCGCGTGGCCGAAGCCGATAAGGCGTTTGCCGTTGGCGGCGGCTATTTCCTCAAAGCGGCGTACGGCCTTGAGGATGGAGCCGCGCGGTACGGCCATGTCGCCGCCGATGCGGTCCGGCCCCAGCACATAGGAGGCTGCCGAAACCCTGCGGCGGTAGGCCCAGAGTCTGTCCTCCTCTTCTTTGCCCACGCCTTCCATGCGCCAGAGGGCGTCGTCCAGCTGTTTGGAAAGCCGGGCGTTTTCCAGGGGCACGGTGTCGCGGCTGCCGTCCACCTGAAAAAGCAGCAGGGATTTGACCGTGTCCGGCCAGGGCACTTCACCCGTTTTGGTCAGGATTTCCAGCACGGTTTCGTTCATAAATTCCACGGCGCAGGGCAGAATGCCCGCCGCAAAGACCTTGCCCATGGAGGCCAGCGCCGCGTCCAGCGAGGGATAGCCCACCAGCACGGAGGCCGAGGCTTCGGGTTTGGGGATGAGCTTGAGGGTGAGCTTGGTCACAATGCCCAGGCTGCCTTCGCTGCCCACAAACAGGCGTCCCAGGTCCAGGCCAATGACGTCCTTGTGTGAGCGGCCGCCGAACCTGACCAGCTTGCCGCCGGGCAGCACGGCCTCCAGCCCTAGCACGTAGTCGCGGGTAACACCGTACTTGACGGCGCGCAGGCCGCCCGCGCAGGTAATCACGTTGCCGCCCACGCTGGTGGCCTTGCCGCTGGCGGGGTCCGGCGGATAGAACATGCCCAGCTTCTCGCACTCTGCTTGGAGCAGAGCGGTGTTGACGCCGGGCTCCACTACAGCCACAAAGTCTTCTTTGGAGATCTCCAGAATGCGGTCCATGCCCAGCATGGAAACCACAATGCCGGGCACCGTGGGCACGCAGCCCCCGGAAAGACTGGTGCCGCGCCCGCGCGGGTGGACGGCCACACGCTCCGCATCGGCCCAGCGCATGAAGGCGCAAAGTTGGTCCGCATTTTCCGGCCGCACCATGGCCAGCACCGTGCCCACGCGCAGGCTGGCGTCAGATGCGTAGACGCGCAGTACCTCCGGATCAAAAGACGCGCCATCCTTGAACAAACCTTGCAGAAAATTTTTGTGCTCGTCCGTGAGGGAGGTTTTATATTCCTCTGACATGATGTCCTCCAGTGCGTTGTCCTGCGTCCTTATGCCCGTAATTTTTTGGCCACGGTTTCGCCCAGGAGGCCCAGTTCGTGGATGATGGTGACGCCGGCGGACGAAAGGGCGGCGATTTTGTCTTCGCCGCGGCCTTTACCGCCGCTGATGATGGCCCCGGCATGGCCCATGCGCTTGCCCTTGGGGGCCGTAAGCCCGGCAATAAAGCCGAACACGGGCTTGGGATAGGCGCTTTCGCGGATGTAGGCGGCGGCTTTTTCTTCTCCGTCGCCGCCGATTTCGCCGATCAGGCAGACGGCTTCGGTTTCCGGGTCATCCCGAAACATTTTGAGCAGGTCCGTAAAGTACAGGCCCGGCACCGGGTCACCGCCAATGCCCACGCAGGTGCTTTGCCCCAGGCCCTGGGCCGTGAGCTGGTGCACGGCCTCATAGGTCAGGGTGCCGGAACGGCTGATGACGCCCACAGAGCCGGGTTTGTGGATATAGCCGGGCTGGATGCCGATTTTGCACTGGCCGGGCGTGATGACGCCGGGGCAGTTGGGGCCCACCAGCTGCGTGCCCGTGTCCTTGAGCCGGGCCTTGACCCGTACCATGTCCAGCACGGGGATGTGCTCCGTAATGCAGATAACCAGGCGCACGCCCGCGTCCGCCGCTTCGCACACGGCGTCCGCCGCCACGCTTGCGGGCACGAAAACCACGCTTACGTCCGCGCCTGTTTCCCGCACGGCCTCGGCCACGGTGTTGAACACGGGCACGCCCAGGACGGTTTGCCCGCCCTTGCCCGGCGTGCAGCCCGCCACCACCGTGGTGCCGTAGGCCTGCATCTGCTCTGTATGGAAGCGGCCCTCGCGTCCCGTAAGGCCCTGCACCAGTACGCGGGTATTTTTGTCGACCAGAATGCTCATGCCGTACCTCCGGCGGTTTGGGCCGTATCGCTTCCGGCGGTGAGGGCCGCAATTTTGTGCGCCGCCTCGCTCATGGAGGCCGCCGTTGCAAAGTTTAAGCCGCTTTCCCTGAGGATGCGGCGGCCTTCCTCCACGTTGGTGCCTTCCAGGCGCACCACCAACGGCAGGTGCAGGTCCACCTTGCGGGCCGCGTTGACCACGCCCTGAGCCACAATGTCGCAGCGCAGGATGCCACCGAAAATATTGATAAGTATGCCCCGCACGTGCGGGTCGGAAAGCATGACCTCAAAGCCTGCGGCCACCATCTGTTCGTTGGCCCCGCCGCCCGCATCCAGAAAATTGGCGGGCTCCGCTCCAGCCTGCTTGATGGCGTCCATGGTGGCCATGGCCAGGCCGGCGCCGTTGACCATGGTGCCCACATAACCGGACAGGCGCACGTAGTTTACGCCCAGTTCCCGCGCCTTGCGCTCCAGGGGGTCGCTCTCCTCGGGGTCGTCCAGGGCGGCCACGTCCGGATGGCGTTTGAGGGCGCTTTCGTCAAAGTCCATCTTGGCGTCCAGGGCCACCACGTTTCCGGCTGCGGTCACGGCCAGCGGATTGATTTCCACCAGCACAGCGTCTTTTTCTACGGCCAGGCGCACCAGGTTCTGCACCAGGGCCGCGCCCTGGTTGACCTGCTCCGGCGTGAGCCCGCAGCCAAAGAGCAGTTGCCGCGCCTGGAAGGGCCAGATATGGTGGCCGCCGTCCAGTCTGGCGGTAAAGATGCGCTCTGGCGTGCGCGCGGCCACCTCTTCAATGTCCATGCCGCCGTCGGGCGAGGCCATGACCGTCAGGCGCTGTGCGCCCCGGTCCAGCACTACGGCCAGGTACAGCTCACGGGCAATGTCCGTGCCCTGTTCTACCCAGACCTTATGGACCTTTTTGCCTTCTGGGCCGGTCTGGTGCGTCACCAGCTGCATGCCCAGAATGTGTCGGGCAGCGGCCTCCACCGCGTTCAGACTTTTGCAGACCTGCACGCCGCCGCCCTTGCCACGGCCGCCGGCGTGGATCTGCGCCTTGACCACCCAGACCGGGCCGGGCAGGGCGCCGGCGGCCGCGCGGGCTTCGGTCGGCGTGGCCGCCAGCGCTCCCGTGGGCACGGGCACGCCAAACTGGGCCAGCAGGCCCTTTGCCTGGTATTCGTGAATATTCATGGAGAAACCTTTTATGTGTTGGTGTTGGGGATGTCCTTTCTTGCGGAAGGGGGGGGCCCTGTTGAAAAAGGCCTCCTCCCCCCGCGTTCCCACCCCCAAAACGTTTTCTTCATTCAGGGAACGCCCAGGGCATCCCCTGGCCGGGGGAGGGGGAAAACATCGGGAAGGGGTTTCAGGGGGCGTGCCCTTGTACCCCTTTGCGCCTGTGCCGCTAGAGTATTTAACACTTGAAATGCTCGCTTACGGCAGGCAAAAGCCTGCCTTCTTGCATTTCGTGGCAAGGATTTTCAAGAAAATCCTTGCAGAGCAATTAACTCATTTCATTCGTAAACTGCTCTAGGCCGAAGGCGCGGCCTCGCGGGCCATGTCCGCACCCAGGTGCAGGGCTTTTTTGTTGCTTTCGTGGAAGGCCGGGGCAAAGCGGTCGGCCAGGGCTTTTTCCAGGGATTCCAGACGCACGGCCTTGGTCAGGGCCGCCAGGGCCCCCAGTACGCAGATGTTGAAAGCCTGGGTTTTGCCGTTGAAGGTTTCCTTCACGGCGTGGAACAGGGGCAGACCCACGCGGCGGGCGTCAATGCGGGCCGAGGGATGGACCAGATCGCTGTCATAAAGGCACATGCCGCCGGGGCGGATGAGCGGCAGGTATTTGGTGGCGGATTCGTCCGTGAGGGCCACCAGCACGTTGGGCTGATTGACCTTGGGGAAGAAGATTTCGCTGTCCGCGATGATCACGTCCGAGCGGGTGGCCCCGCCACGGGCTTCCGGCCCGTAGGACTGGGACTGCACAGCCACCAGACCTTCGTAGAGGGCTGCGGCTTCAGCCAGCAGAATGGCCATGGTGATGATGCCCTGGCCCCCGGAGCCGGAGAGAAGAAAACGGTATCTTTCCATGGGGCTACTCCTTGTGGGCCTTGGCGATGATTTTGGCGTATTCCTCGCAGTATTCGGGGCGTTCTTCGTCCACAAACACGCCGCGGGGGATGAGGTGCGGGTTCTCCTCCAGTTTTTTGGAGCCCAGGGGCGCGGTATTGTCTCGGTACCATTCCAGCATCTGCACGGCCCCGCCCATTTTGTTTTTGCGCCCGAAGTAGGTGGGGCACTGGGTGAGGATTTCCACCACGGAAAAGCCCTTGTGCGCAAAGGCTTTTTTAAGCAGGCTGACAATCTCTTTGACGTGGAAGGTGGTGGTGCGGGCCACAAAGGAGGCCCCCGCGCCTGCGGCCAGCTTCACCGTGTCAAAGGCGTGGTCAATACTGTGGTAGGGCGCGGTGGTGGCCAGGATGCCCTCACCGGAAAGGGGCGAATACTGCCCGCCGGTCATGCCGTAGATGCGGTTGTTCATAATAATGGCCACCATGTCGATATTGCGGCGACAGGCGTGGATAAAGTGGTTGCCGCCAATGGCCATGGCGTCGCCGTCGCCCATGGGCACCACCACGTTGAGTTCGGGCCTGGTCATCTTGATGCCCGTGGCGCAGGCTAGGGCCCGGCCGTGCATGGTGTGCATGCTGTGAAAGTCCACATAGCCCGAAATGCGCGCTGAACAGCCAATGCCCGAAACCATGCACATGTTGGAAGGGTCGATGTTCAGCTCCTGCACCGTGTGCAGCAGGTTGTTGAGAATGGTGCCGTGACCGCAGCCCGGACACCAGATGTGGGGGAAGAACCGCTCTCGGATATTCTGCACGCTCATCTCAGAACCCCCTTCCTTCGATAACCCGCATGACTTTGCCTATGTCTGTGGGCGTGACCATGATGCCGTCCATGCGGTTGACCAGGAACACGCGGTCCGGCCGCTGTACCACCTGTTTTACCTGGGTGGTGATCTGCCCCATGTTCATCTCCACTACAAAAATGTTGCGGGCCTTGGCGGTCTTTTCCCGCACCAGCTGGGCCGGGAAGGGCCAGAGGGTCTGCAGCTCCAGCAGGCCGATGCGGTCGCCCTTGGAGCGGCGGGTTTCCACCAGATGCCGGGCGCTGCGCGCTGAAGAGCCGTAGGAAATGATGATGTGCTCCGCGTCCTCCAGGTAAAATTCTTTCCAGCGGGCCAGCAGGTGGGCGCGGTTTTCAATCTTGTCCACCAGGTGGTAGAGCAGTTTGCTGACCTGTTCGGGGTTTTCTGTGGGGAAGCCCCAGATATCGTGGAACAGGCCGGTAACGTTGTAGCGGTGCACGCCGCCGAAGTCTGACATGGGCAGGCGGCCGTCTTCGCGCGGCAGGTAGGGGTGGTAGTTGACCCCGGCGGCCACGTCCGTGTGCAGGCGCTCCACCACGGGCAACTCGCCCGCCGGCGGCACAAAGAGCTTTTCACGCATGTGGCCCACCACCTCGTCAAAGAGCAGAATGACCGGCGTGCGGTAGGTTTCGGCCAGGTTGAAGGCCTCTACCGTGATGCTGAAAACGTCCTGAATGGTGGAAGCCGTGAGCACGATGATGGCGTGGTCGCCGTGGGTGCCCCAGCGGGCCTGGTTCACGTCGCCTTGGGCCACCTTGGTGGGCAGGCCCGTGGAAGGGCCGCCGCGCTGCACATTGACCACCACGCAGGGAATCTCGGCCATGACCGCATAGCCGATGGCCTCCTGCTTGAGGGAAAAGCCCGGCCCGCTGGTGGCGGTCATGGCCTTGGAACCGGCCAGAGAAGCGCCGCAGACCGCGCACATGGAGGCAATTTCATCTTCCATCTGCACAAATTTGCCGCCCACACGGGGCAGCTGCTCCGCCAGATGTTCGGCCACCTCGGTGGACGGAGTAATGGGATAGCCCGCAAAAAAACGCACCCCGGCGTACAGAGCGCCGCGCACACAGGCCTCGTTGCCCTGCACGAAACGGATTTCACCCTCGCTCATGCGGCCTCCTTGCCGTTGCCGGCTTTACCGGCCTTGGCGGTCTTTTCCACCGTCACGGCCAGATCGGGACAGTATTGTTCGCACATGCCACACTCCACGCACAGCTCCGGATTGTGACAGGCCTTGCCCGCGTCATCCAGAGAGAGCGCCTTTTTGGGGCAGAAGGCCACGCAGATGCCGCAGCCCTTGCACCATTGGCGGTTGATGTAGACCATCAGGAATCCCCATTTGGGTGTTGCGCCGCAAATGCGGCTGGTTCAGAAGCCAAGCGGGCGAGCTTTATGTTTTGCGCGCCTCGGTTCCTTGGGAGGAGATGAGCAATCTTTGTGCCAAGCGGCAAATATTTTTAAATAAAGTAAGGCTTTCGGCAGGATGGTGGGAAGGTTGTGGTATCAACTTAATGCTATGCTACATATATGATAGCATCATGCAACAATATGCAACATTATGATGCAAATTGTGTCATGAATGACACAGAAAAGAGAGGGTTCAGCGAAGCCCCAGCTTGCGCATTTTGCGGAACAAGGTGCTGCGGCTGATGTGCAGCAGCCTGGCTGCATTGCCCTGGTGGCCGTGGCAGGCGGCGAGTGCTGCGCGGATGCGCGTACGCTCGTCGGTTTCTTCCGGGACGGAGAGGGGAGGGGCTTGCTGCGGGCAGGGCGCGGCCTGTGGATGGAAGGAAGGGAGAAGCTCGGCCTTGAGGGCCTGTGCGTCCAGCCGGGCCGGGCTGGTTATGCGCAGCCTTTGGATAAAATAGCGCAATTCGCGCACGTTCCCGGCCCAGGGGTGGGCGCGCAGCACCGCCAGGGCCTTTTCATCCAGGGGCGGACTTTCGTTGTCCTGATCGAAGAAGTGGCGGGCCAGCAGCTCTATGTCGCCGGGGCGTTGGCGCAAAGGCGGCAGGGAAAGCACCAGTACGGAAAGGCGGTAGAACAGGTCTGCGCGGAAGCGTCCCTTGCGGACCCGTTCCCACAGGTCGGCATTGGTGGCGGCAATGACCCGCACGTCTACCCGAATGTTGCGGGTGCCGCTGATGCGCAGCACACATTGGGTTTCCAGTACGCGCAACAGGCGTTGCTGGGCCCGGAGGTCCATTTCGCCGATTTCGTCCAGAAACAGGGTGCCCATGTGCGCCATTTCAAAAAGGCCGGGTTTGCCCTTGCGGCTGGCGCCGGTAAAGGCGCCGTCCGCATAGCCGAAGAGCTCCGATTCCAGAAGCGACTGCGGCAGAGCGCCGCAGTTGACGGCCACAAAGGCCTCCTGACTGCGGGGGCTGGCGTTGTGGATGGACTGGGCAAAAAGTTCTTTGCCGGTGCCCGTTTCACCTTGAATCAGCACGGGCTGTCGCGCTGTGGCGAATCTGCGCGCCCTGGCTATGGCCGCCAGGATGTCTGGCGATGCGCCCAGAATATCCTCAAAGGTGTGCTGGGCCGTCATGGCGGCGTCTTCATGGCGGATTTTGCTCTCTTTGGCGGCAATGGCACGGGGTTCCTGAAAGGTGATGACAGCGCCGTGCACGAAGCCAGCCACATGAATGGGAATGGCCGAGAACAGCAGTTTGCGGCCTTCCACCGCCACCATTTCGTCTTCCACGCTGGCCCCGAGCAGCAGGCAACGATCCAGGTGGGGCAGGTCCAGGATACTTTTGAAGGCATAATGGGTGATGTCGTTTTTGAGACGGAGCATGCGCCGGGCCACGGGGTTGACCAGAAGCACACGCCCCGCGGCGTCCAAAGAAACGATGCCGTCGTGGGAATGGTCAATGACCGTTTTGAATTTGAGGCTTTGGGCCTGCTCCAGCTCACGGGCGTAGACAATACGCTGGGCCTCCAGCAGGGCCTGACGGACGGAGGTCTCGCCGCAGATCAGCAGCTGGCTGCACAGGCCCAGGCTTTCGGCAATATTGACAGAGGTTTCGCCGCCTATGACCACGTCCACGCCGTCTTCGGCAGCCTGGGCGATGGCCGCACGCATCTCTTCGGGTTGGCCGCCGCTGGGGTAGATGCGCAGATCCGGGCGCAGCAGGGTGCTGATGGCGGCCAGCTCCTTGTGCAGCTGCGGGTAAGCTACAAAGCCCAGGCGTGGATGCTTCTTGGGCGATTTGGCCGCCGCCTGGTTCAGGACATAGACCAGGTCGCGCATGCTGATGGGCAAAAACACCACAGGAACCTTAATGCCCGCTTCAATGATCTGATTGGCGGACCAGCCGCGCACCACAATAACCTGCGCCCCTTGCTCTTCAGCTTGACGGGCTACGTGCAGCGAACGGCTGAGGCCAGTGAGGTGCAGACGGATTTTGTCCTGCAGGCCCAGTTCAACGGCAACCCTTTGGGTTATTTGGTAGCTGGCGCTTTCAGGAGCGATGACGACAATAGGGGGCATGGTTTCCTCGTCTGGTGCTATGAAAACTATAGGTGGCGGCGGGCAAATGCGCAAGACGGCGGAGGTCGGTGATTTTTTACTCGACCTCCAGGCGTGGATTTGCCAATCTGAAGGGGTACGAAGGCGTAAGCGCAAGGTATTTGCGCTGTTACAGGTCGGGGCGCACGCCGCTCCGCGGGGCCTTTGATAAAAGCATACGAACAGCAACCAACGGAACGCAGCCATGCCAGACATCTCTTTGGGCGACGCCCGCCGACTGGGCGTACGCCTTCTTACCCGGCACAAGGTCAGTGAAAAAAATGCCGCTCCCACGGTAGAATCCCTGCTGCGGGCAGAAATGGAGGGCATTCCCTCTCACGGTTTTTCACGTATTCCCTATTACGTGGGCCAGACAGATACGGGCAAGGTGGACGGCCATGCCGAGCCCGCCGTAACCCGTCCCAAGCCCGGCGTGGTGCGGGTGGACGCCCGTTGCGGCTTCGCCTTCAGAGCTTTTGCCGAGGGCCTGCCGGAGCTTGCCGCCGCTGCGCGCGAACAGGGCATAGCCCTGATGGGGGTATGCAATTCGCACCACGCCGGTGTGCTGGGCTTTCCCGTGGCCGACCTGGCGGCCCAAGGGCTGCTGGCCCTTGGTTTCGCCAACAGCCCGGCCTCTCTGGCGCCCTACGGCGGCTGCAAAGGAGTTTTCGGCACCAACCCTCTGGCCCTGGCCTGCCCGCGCAAGGCCGCGCGGCCGCTGGTCATTGATCTTTCCATGGGGTTGCTGGCCAGGGGCAAGGTCTTGCAGGCCGCCAAAAAAGGTGAGCTCATCCCTGAAGGCGCGGCAGTGGACGCTGAAGGAAAACCCACGCGGGACGCAGCTAAAGCCTTTGCCGGTGCTTTGCTGCCCTTCGGCGGGCCCAAGGGCTACGCCCTGGCCCTGATGGTGGAAATTCTGGCCGGGCTGTTGCCCGGTGCAGCCCTGGCCATGGAGGCTTCTTCCCTGTTTACGCCCGAAGGGCCCGCGCCGCGTCTGGGCCAGAGCTTTATAGCCATAGACCCCGGCAGCCTGGCGGGTGCGGATTTTGCGGACCGGCTGGAGAGCTTGCTGCGGGCCATTACTGAGCAGCCTGGCGCGCGCCTGCCTGGCGACAGGCGTATCCAACGGCGGGAGGCCGCCTTGGCCGCCGGCGGCATTACCCTGCCCGACGAGCTTTACGCGCAGTTGTGCGGTCTGGAGTAATGCGATGCCCTGCCGTGCGCCTTTGTCTTGTACATGGCGGAGTAGGGTCGGAAGGCGCGCGTCAACCGCGTCGCAGGCGTAAAAAAACGTTGCAACCGCGTGGGGGCAACGTTTTTTTACGCCTGCGGACGCCGAAGAGTCTGCGGACAGATCAGGCCGGGCGGATGCGGCCGTCTTCCACCAGCAAGAGCGCCGCGCCGGGGTCGGCCTTGCGCAGCAGGTCCACGGTGTGCGGCTGGCAGGTGAAGTAGAGCAGTTGGTGGGCCGCTTCGGGGTCGCCGCCCGTGAGGTCTACAAAGGCTCTGGCTGTGCGTTCGGCGCGCTGGGGGTCGAAGTTGACCAGCACTTCGTCCATGATCACAGGCAGGGGCGTGGCATGGACCGCATGGTTTTTAATGTAGGCCAGGCGCAAGGCCAGGTAGGCCTGCTCCCGTGCGCCGCGACTGAGGGTTTCCGGCCCGGCGGCTTCTCCTTCGGCAGGCAGGATGCGCAGGCTGGCGTCCTCCAGTGATGCGCTGATGCCCCGCCAGCGGCGGCCCGTGATACGGCAGAAGATCTGGGAGGCCAGGCGGATGACTTCGGGCTGGCGCTCCTGTTCAAAGGCGCGTTTGGCCGATTCCAGCAAGGCTCGGGCCAGGGCGGCGCGACTCCAACCTGCGGCCAGGCGCTCCATGCTTTCCAGCAGAGAGGCCTCCTGCTGCCGCAAGCGGGAGAGCGCGTCCGCACGGGAGAGAGCTTCCACGCGGTTCGCCAGTTCCCCTGTCTTTTTGACCAAAGCATCCTCCCGCTCCACCAGCGCGGGCAGTTCTTCGTCAATGGCGGCGCAGCGCCGTTCCTGACTCTCCTGATCTGCAGCCTCGAAGCCGGCCAGAAAATCTTCCAGCGGCGCGCCGTCGGCAGCCTGGCTCAGGGCGTCTTCCAGGTATTGCCGACGCTGGCGCAGGGCCGTGCGTTCTTCATGCAGGGCCGCCAGGCGCAAAAAGTGTTCCGCATCCTGTGCGCCTGCCAGGGCCAGCAGGCTCTGCCGGGCCAGGTCGGCGGCTTCCAGGGCGGCTGTGGCCGCAGCTACGCTATCCGCCTGCTCCACGGCGCGGCGTTCCAGAACGTCGTGCTGGGCCTGCGCTGCGGCGGCGTTTTCCGCTGCGGTCAGGGCGGCGTCCAGACTTTCCAGCCAACGGGGCGTGCCGTCGGCGTCGCGTTCCGGTTGGCGCTGCAGTTCATGAAGCAGACTTTCCAGCGGTTCGCGCAGAGCGGACAGTTCTGCCCGGCTCTGGGCCAGGACCGTTTGGGCGCGCTCCAGTTCGGCAGCGGCGGCCAGGCAGGTGTCCATGGAGGCAAAAGCCTGGCGCACGGTTTCCGGATTGAGGTCCGCGCCCAGCCCTAGTCCCTCCAGGCTGGCGGTCCAGGTTTGCCGGGCGGCGGCCAGGCGTTCTTCAGCCTGCTGCTGCGCGGCGGCGGCCCGGTTTTGGCGGTCTGTGGCGCGCCGACATTCGCTCTGGGCATTGTGCAAGACGGCTTCGGCCTTGATGCGCTGCTCCCGCGCGGCTTCAGCATCGCGGCAGGCGTCCAGCACCTGGCGCACGGCGCGGGTCAGGGCTGCCGCGTCCGCCGGCTCCGGCAAAAGATCCGCCACGGCGGGCACGGTGCGCAGGCGTGTTTCCTGTGCGCACATATCCGCTTCCAGCGCTTCCAGTTCTGTTCGGGCGGCGGCCACCCCGCCAAGAGCCAGACGGGCCGCCTCCACCTTGGCGAAAAAGGCGGCTGCGCCTTCAGGGGCGGGCACGGCGCCCACATGCAGGGCCAGTAAAAACTCGTGCCAGCGGCGGCGCACCTGCTGCACCTGCGCCTCGGCCGCCGCATGGACGGTCTGCAGGTGGGCCAGTTCCGCGCGGGCCTGGTCCAGGGCCTGCCGGAGCGTTTCCATATCCTTGCGGGCGCGCTCTTCTCGGAAGCAGAGTTCCCTTTCCCGCTCCAGCCGCACTTCCGTGGCTTCCAGGGTGACCATATCCAGGTCGGGCACGTCCGCCGTGGCGCAGAGTTGCCGGGCCTGTTCCTTCAGCTCGGCCACATGGGCGGCGCAGGCGTCGCGGCGGCTCTGCAGGTGGGCGAATTCGTTCTTGCGGCGGCGGCGTTCCGGCCCATCGTGGGGCAGGCCCGCAGCCAGAAAGCCCACGCCGCAGAACAGGATCAGATACCCTGACCAGAGATTGACCGGCATCTCAAGCCCTTGGGTCAGAGGCAGGCTGGTGACGCCCAGCCGCCAGGCGGCCAGGAGCGTGCCGGCTCCAGCCAGGAACAACGCGGCGCCCAGAAGCAGCAGGGGCAGGTTTTTGATGCTGCGGGCGGGCGTTTCGCTGATAAGGCGACCTTCCAGCTCGGCCAGGCGTTCCTGCTCTGTGGCGAGCGTGGAGGAAAGAGCGCGCAACTGGCGCAGGGCTGTGGTCTGGCTCTCCAGCACCTCGCGGGCCGGACCGTTGAGGGCGCGTTGTTCTTCACGCAGCCGCTCCATGCGGTTTCTGACGTCCGCAACATCGTCTTCGCTCCGGCGCACGTCCTGGGCGGCGGTTTCGGCCTGGGCCAGCTGCGTCTGGACTGCCGCGGCCAGTTGCAGAGCCTCGTCCTGACGGGCCAGCAGGTTGTCCAGAATGCGCCCGGCTTCCTGCTCGTCCTTTTCATCCGCAGTCGCGCCGCTAAGCCGCAACGGGGCATAGGCGCGGGCAAAGGTTGTGCGGGCTTCCTGTACCGCAGCCAGACGCCCCGGGCGCTGGCGGGAGGCCTCTTCATGGCGGGCAAGCGCCTGGCGCAGATCGTCGCGGGTCTGGTCGTCCACGACCGCCGTCGGGGTGGGCAGCAATTCCAGCGCCTGCGCTGCCGTGGCGGCCTCGCGTTTCGCTGCGGCCGTTTCCTGATTGCACTGGTGCAGGGTGCCTACGGCGGCCTGGTGGGCGGACATGGCGGCGTCCATTTCCCTGGCCTGTTTTTCCAGATCTTCACGGGCGAACAGGGAGCGGTCCGTGGCGCGGATACGTTCGCAGGTCCAGTCCGGGCCCAGCCGGGCGAGCTCGCGTTGAAGATTTTCTTCCGCCCGTCGGCAGGCGGTTTCCTGGGCGGCCAGCGCGCCTTCGGCCTGGCGGAAGCCGCTTTTGCGCTCCGTCAGGCGGCGTAGGGCGGGCAGGGCGGCCAGCAGGGGCGGGTCCAGCGTCACGGCGTCCCGCCGTTCTCGCAGCAGACGCAATTTTTCTTCTTCCGCAGCTAGTTGGCGGCGGCAGCTTTCCCCTGCCTCCTGGGCGCGGGCCAGTCGGGCCCGGCCGTCTTCGGGAAAGGCCGCGCCTTCCGGCTCCAGGCGCTCCAGCTGCGTGCCGGCCATGCGCCATTCGTTCCACTGCAGCCAGACGTTGCGGCGACGCTCCAGCTGGCGGCGTTCCGCTTCCAGAGCCGTGCGGCGGTGGCGGGTCTGGCGCAGATGTTCCCGGCTGGCGGCCAGTTCTGCGGCCAGGGCGTCGTAGCCCGCACTTTCTTGCTCCAGTTCAGCCATTTTTTTGCGCAGGTCTGTGAGCTGGCGCAGGGCTTTGTTGAGCTGTGGCACGCTGCCGCCGGGTTTGAACAGGGCTGCTTGCCGGGTTTCAAGAGCTTTCAGCGCCTCGGCCGGCGAGCGCAGGCCGGGGCCAAAGCTGGCGCCGTAGAGGGCGTTGCGCACGCCTTCGCCCGTGAGGCTTTTGAGATCTTCCAGTTCCGTAAGGCTGAAGCCGAAGACCTTGCGGTAGACCTCCCGATCCACGCCGGCCAGCAGGCGCTGCAGAACATCGGCCTCCAGCGGATGGCCCGCGTTGTCCAGCAGGGTCAGGCCGCCCGCGCCGGGGCGCCTTGTGAGACGCAGCAGGCCGGTTCCCCGGGCATTGAGAGTAAGGCTGCCGCCGGCCCTGCCGCCCCGCAGAGGGCCGGGCAGGGCCTTGCCTTCATTGCTGTGGGGTGAGGGGTAGCCCGTGAGGGTTGTGCGTAGGAATTCCAGGCAGGTGGATTTGCCGGCCTCGTTCTCGCCCAGAAAGATATTCAGGCCGGGAGAGAGTTTTTCCACGCCGATGTCGGCAAAAATGCCGAATCCATCTATGTGAAAGGACTGTATATACATCAGCGCGCCTCCAGCAGGTCGGTGCACAGGCGTCGGGCTTCTTCCAGCAGGGCGCGCCGGTTGGCGGCATCCACCGGGGAGAGCAGTTTGCGCAGTTGGCCATGCCCGTACAGGGGGGCCAGGGCCGTATCCGCCAGGGCGGCGAGAGCTTCCGGTTGGTCCTCCAGATTCTGGGCCAGCCGCAGCACCTCTCCCAGCAGATCTTCGCGGGCCAGAGCGGCTTCCATATCCAGCAGCGGGCTGGTGGACGCCTGCATATCCTTGATCCAGACGCCGGGGGTGGCTGTTTGCAGGGCTTCCAGGCGTTCAATGAGGTCGGTCTGATGGGTTGGGTCGCGCAACAGCGTATCCAACCCTGTGCGGCCGCACAGCCGCAGCCGGGCAATAAGGGCTTCGCAACCGGGGGGCGTGGCTTCGGCCGCCGCTTCCAGGGCGGCGGCAAGGCGCGTTTCGACCACATCCAGCTGCTCTACGCCGTCCAGGTCAGCCTCTACAAGGGCCCACTGCACGGGCCCTAGGCGTACCGGTTCGGCCTGGCAAACGTATCCGCCCTCCGGCGTGGGGCGGGCGCTTACCCGCAGGCAGCCGCGCGGGCCGGGTTCGTTGATGTGCAGACCCTGGGCACTGCCGCTGTAAGCTACAAAGGGAGTCTGGGACAGGATCTGACCTTCGTGCACATGGCCGAGGGCCCAGGCGTCCAGCCCGGCGGCCTTGAGGTCTTCCAGGGAGCAGGGCGCGTAGCGGTCCGCCTTGGCCTGTCCTTCGAGTGTGCAGTGGAGTACCCCCAGCTGAAAGCAGTCCTTTTCTGCATCCCGGCGGAAGAGACGGGCCAGATTGCGGTTTTCGCGCAGACGGGCGTGGCTTATGCCGTGGACCACCGCCAGTGGGCGGCCGTCCTGTCCCACCGTGCGGCTTTCCACCTCCGGCCCGAACACGGTGACGTTGTCCGGCCAGGTAAGCGTTGTGAGCTGCGAGTTGAGGGGGTCATGGTTGCCGTGCGCCAGAAACACGCGCACGCCCACGGCTTCCAGACGGCGGCAGCCGTCGCGCAGGGCCAGTTGGGCTTTGACGCTGTGGTTCTCTTCATTATAGATGTCGCCGGCCAGGACGAGGAAGTGGGGTTTTTCCGTTTCACAGAGGCGAAACAGCCGCTCCAGGGCGGTGAAGGTGGCCTCGCGCAGAAGGCGGGCCAGATGTTCGCCCTGGGCCGTTTCGCGGGCAAGGCCGAGAAAGGGCGTGTCCAGATGCAGGTCCGCCGCGTGGATATAACGTACAACGTCCATGGCAAGCCTCGGGTTGTGCCGGATAGGCGGTTGCCGCGGCGCGGGGCGCGGTGATTCTGTCGGGCCGCATGTGCCGGGCCTGCGGCAAAGCCGTATGGGTATGCCGGAGGCCATAATCTAGACTTTTTCAATACCTATGACAAGAGGGCGGACAATGCCGCGCAGGGGCGTGGTTCTCCCTGCGGGTGCTTTTTGGAGTAAAAAAAATATAAAATGTTTAATAACAATTTGTTATGTAAAATATACGACATCGATAAAGTAAAAAAAGTAAAGAAAAGTCCGGCAGGGGGCTGGTTTTTGTTAGAAAAAATTGATACTATTAATGCCTTAGCAATGTTGCCGACTTTGGGGGGCTTTCATTGTCCTTTGTACGTCGGCATATAACGACGCTCTATCTTGTGAAAAATTTCAGACCATGCGGCGCTGGGGGAGTGCCGGGCAGGGGAGCGGCCTTGAGATGGTCTGGAGCAAGCATTGCGAGAGGTCGGCATGGAAGTGAATCATCAAATTCACAGTGTCTGCGGCATGTGCAGCGTGCGCTGTCCCATTACTGTGGAAGAACGCAACAATACCATAGCCATGATCTATGGGAACAAGCAAAGCCCCCTCAAAGGGGCCTTGTGCGCGCGCGGCGTTGCCGGCAAGGCCCTGGAAGAGGATGCAGAACGGCCCCACGGCCCGCTGATCCGCGCTGGGGAGCGCGGCGAGGGGAAGTGGCGCGAGGTCTCCTGGGACGAGGCTTTTGACTATGTGGCCCGCAAGGTGGCCGCAGCTCAGGAAAAGTACGGCAAAGAAACTGTCCTCTGGTCAGACCGTGAAGGCCCCTTTACCGACCTGTACCGCGCCTTTATGCGCGGGCTGGGTTCGCCCAACGTGTGCACGCACAGCCCTTCCTGCGACCTTAATACGCACCACGCCTGCAAGGCCGTGTTTGGCTACGGGCGGGGCATGATGGTCTACGACTACGCCAATTGCAAACATATTGTGCTGCAGACCCGCAACATTTTTGAAGCTCTCAATGTGGGCGAGGCGCGCACCGTGATGCGGGCCCTGCGCGGCGGCTGCAAACTTTCCGTCATAGATATCCGGCATACTGTCACGGCCTCCAAGGCCGATAACGTCTTTGTCATCCGGCCCGGCAGCGACTACGCCTTCAATCTGGCAATCATCAACACCCTCATTGCCCAGGGCCTCTATGATAAGAATTATGTGGCCGCCCATACTACCGGTTTTGAGGAGTTGCGCGCCTTTGTCGCCCCCTACACGGCCGCCTGGGCCGCCAATGAATGCGGCGTGGAGGCCCAGGCCATCGAAAATCTGGCCCATATGCTGGCGGAAGCAGCCCCGCACGTTATCTGGCATCCCGGCTGGATGACCTCGCGCTACAGCGATTCTTTTCAGGTGAGCCGCACCGCTCTGGTGATTACCGCCCTGTTGGGCGGCTTTGCCACGCCAGGCGGCATTCTGCCCGGCCGTACCCCCAAGGACTGCGGCAAGCCGGACCTCAAAAAATTTACGGATCTGTACACTGCCCCCCAGAGCCCCAGGGCCGATGGCCTGGGGCGGGACAACAAGGCCTTTGACACTGGCAAGGGCATGCTGCACCGGGCCTTCCGGGCCATCAACAATCCTGAAGGCACCCCGCCCGTCAAAATTTATTTTGCCTGGCGGCACGACCCCCTGCAGGGCTTCCCTGACCCGGACGCCATGCGCAAGCTCTTTTCTGGTCTGGACCTGCTGGTCAGCGTGACCTTTTCCTGGTCCGACACAGCCTGGTTTGCCGACGTGGTGCTGCCCCTTTCCACCTATCTGGCCAGAGACAGCATCATCGCGGGCAAAAAGGGCCTGAAACCCCAGTTTTTTGTGCGGCGGCAGGCCGTGCGCCCCAAGTTCAACAGTAAGGCCGACTGGCAGATTATCGGCGGGCTTGCCCAAAGGCTGGGGCTGGACGCGCTGCATTTTGCCCGCGTGGAAGACGTCTGGAGCTACCAGCTGCGGGGCACCGGGCTGAAAATCGCGGATTTTGACGCCAAGGGCTTTGTTTCCCTGACCAAGGAACCTCTTTACGCCGACCTTGAAACCTTAAAGCTCCCCACAGCATCCGGCAAGATTGAGCTGGCCAGCACGGGCTACGGGGCCAAGGCCGGCCTGAACATGCTGCAGCCCTATACGCCCCCCACGCCGCCGCCGCCCGGCGCTTTTCGCATTACCTTTGGCCGGGCCGCCGTGCACACCCAGGGGCATACCGTCAACAACCCCCTGCTGCTGGAGCAGATGCCGGAAAATACCGCCTGGATACATACGGAAAGGGCCAGGGCCGCCGGGCTTGTGCCGGGTGACCGGGTGCGCGTTCTGGACGCCACGGGCGTCAGCATGGGCGAGGTGGGCCTTAAAATTACGGATCTCATCCATCCGGAGGCCCTGTTTGTGGTGCACGGCTTTGGCCATAAATTGCCTTGTGAAAGTCGGGCGTTTCACAAGGGCGTTTCCGACAGCATTTGTCTACGCGGAGGACTAGCCATGGAAGACGAAGCCGGTGGCGGGCTCTCCCTGCAAGAACATTTTGTCACCCTGGAAAAGGTTTAGATTTTTCAGATTTTTTTCATAGCTGGAGGAGATGCATGAATAAAGTCGGCATCACACATATACATGCGGAGTGTATAGGCTGCAAAGCCTGTGAAGTGCAGTGCCGCAGCATTCACGGAGATCAGATCGTCAGCCCCTTTTGTCAGATTCGGGAGGCGCTGCACAAAAAGCAGCGGCCCCATGCCGTGGAGTTTACTTATCTTGCCTGTTTTCACTGCAAAAAACCCAAGTGCGTGCCCGCCTGCCCCACAGGAGCCATGCGTGCGCGTGCCGATGGGCTTGTCTACCTGGAGGCCGACCTCTGCGACGGCTGCAAAGCCTGCATTGCGGCCTGCCCGTGGCACATCCCCGTATGGAACCCCCGGACCGGCAAAGTGGAAAAGTGCGATCTGTGCAAAGACCGCATTGACCAAGGCCTGGAACCGGCCTGTGTGGCTACCTGCGCCATGAGTTGTCTGCACTTTTCCGGCGTGGACGCTGCACAACCGCACTAGGCAGGGCAGCAGCCGCACGGCGCAGAAGATTTACAGCGCAAAGGCAAGCCGCATAGCAAGGCAACCAAAGCGGCGTCGTCAGGCCCGTCGCCACCGCGCCCAACGGCAGCAGCGCGCGGTACAGGGGCGGAGCGGGACAACCCGCAGGCGCAACCCAGGGACCGGAGCCGCGTGGCCCGCACCCCGCGCCATAGCACAGTAACCCGAGGAGGTCGTATCTTATGAACCGCAAGAGATTCGTTCTGGGCATCACCACCCTGTTCCTGCTCGCCATGGCAGGGCAGGCCTTTGCCGCGGGCAACGACGGCATCAGCGCCGCCATTGCCAAGCAGCTGGCCGCCGCGCCCGGCAGTATTGACGCCAACGCCGCGCCCGGCTATCTGGGCATTCCCGGCGGACCGCATGTGAGCACCTTGCTGGCCTTTGGCTGGGCCCTGTGGGTGGGCTGGATCTTCTCCACTGTGGGCGCCTTTGGTGGTGTTATGGCTGCTGTGGGGCACATGAGCGTTTACGGCCTTGGCGCCTACGCCAAGTCTTTCCCCAAAATCATGAATGCCGACGGCAAGCTGGTGAACGCGCCGCTCAACGCCACGGTTACGGACTCCGTACGCGCCTCCAACCAGATGCTGGTGGGGCTTTCTTCCGTCATCAGCACCTTTACCTACTACCGTATGAAGCGCCTGGTGTTGCCCCTGGGCATTGCCCTGGGTCTCGGATCCATCATCGGCGCTTTCGGTTCCGCCACGCTCACGGCCGGCAAGCTGAATTTCTCGTCCTATCAGGGCTATTTCGGCGTTTTCGTGCTTATGCTTGGCCTCTACCTGACCTGGGAAACGTCCCCCGCCGGGCAGCGCTCCAAAAGCAAGGCCAAAGAAGCCGCCAAGGCTTTTGAAGCCGCGGTCAAAAGCAAAAAAACCGATGGCGGCACGGCCCCCACGGGCGTGCAGATCATCAAATTCACACCGACCACCTGCCAGTTTACCTTCTGTGGCGTGGAATTTGCATTTAACCCGCTGCTTCCCTTCCTGGGCGGTCTGGTCATCGCCAGCATCGCTGCCTTTCTCGGCGTGGGCGGCGGTTTTCTGCTGGTACCCTTTATCACCAGCGTGACTCAGCTGCCCATGTATCTGGCCGCCGGCACCTCCGCCCTGGCCGTGCTGGTGAGCATGATTACCGGCATTACCACCCTGATGCTCCACGGCGTCATGGTGGACTGGCAACTGGTGGGCATAGAACTGGCTGGCGTGGCCGTGGGGTCCATTGTGGGCCCCTACACCTCCCGCTTCTTCTCCGACCTCTGGCTGAAGCGCATCTTCATTCTTCTGGCCCTTTATGTGGGCATTGACTATGTGTTGCGCGGCTTCTTCAACTACCGCATCTTCGGCTAACCACTGACGCGCCGCAGCGCACAACAGGCTTTTCACCGCCTTGGGCCGACATTGGCAAAGGCGTCAGGATCAAGGGCGGCGGGCGAACACCATTGCGGTTGCTCGCCGCCCTGATTTTGCAGGTCGGAATCTCCATGAAAGCACTGCTCATCTGGCTCGACGTTTTTTTTATCCTCCCTTATCGCCTGGTGGACGAACCTGTGGCGGCCTACCTGCTGGGCACGGCAGCTTTGGCCCTGCTGGCCGCGGTGACGGGGGTCTGTACACTGAATCTGGCCCTGCGCCTGCACGGAAAACGCCTGGAAAAATATCAGAACGACATGCAGCACTACAACGCCCTGGGCGAAACCGCCCTGCAGGGCGGCAGCAAGGAAACTTTCAAAGTCGTCAACCGTCAGGGCCACGAAGCCTTCGGCTACTACTTCTCCTTGAGCGGCGCGCTGTTTGTGGCATCCCTCTGGCCTGTGCCCCTCATCCTGGCCTGGATGCAGCTGCGTTTTGGCGAGACCAGCCCCGTTCTGCCTTTCTCCCTGCCCCTCTTCGGCAACAAACCGGGCATGGTTTTCTGGTTTCTTATCCTCTATATTCCTCTGCGCATGCTCTGCACCCGCGTCTGGCGTCGCCTGCGTCGCAGCCGCCCCGCGCCGGAACTGCGCGCGCCGCAGGCCTGAAGAAAGAAATTTTTTGTTGGGGCGGGATAGAAATGCTTTGTGGAGGGGAAGGGAACTTTTGTGAATAAAAGTTCCCTTCCCCTCACACCTTCCATTCTCAAAAAACTTTTTCCGTTCAGGCGGTGCGGACGGTATCCAGGTTACGACTTCTTTCGGTAAGAAAATCGGGCCATTTGAAATGAAATTCTTTTTCATATAAGATGGACAACCGCAGGAGCCGACAGCTCCCGTAGATCTTTGTAAGGAGAAGCCGCATGGACAACCGTTTCGGTACCACAGAGGACATGATCATCCAGCCTGTTGAGGAAAACGGCGCAACTTACATGCTGGCCATTGACAAGGCCGGCCTGTACATGACGACAGCCACCTATGTGGGGAGCGTTATGGCGGACCGCAACCGCTACAGCTCTGACCGCAAAGGCGTCAAGGCGCGTCTGGTCGCTTTGGGGCTTGACCCGGAGGAGCTTTTGAACGCCAATCAGCACCGCATCAAAAGTGAGACTGTGTCCACCAAGAAGGTGAACCCCCTCAAGGCTTCCAAGCGCGGGTCCAAGGGGTAAAGGGCGGTTTTGCCATCGTACAATCCCTGCGGAACACTCCGCTGGGCGCAAAAACGGCTTGCCTTCATGAAGGCAAGCCGTTTTTGCGTGTGCATCAGTTACACGAACGGACAGGTCTGCGCTTGCAGGGCGCTCACAGGAGATGCGTTTGAAAGCCCAGGGGCGGGCTTCAGGGGCATTGCAGACGCCCCTGCGTGCGTACGCAAGCATGCCCGCAAGGCGGGCGGGCGTTCGGCCTGGCCTTGAGAGGCGTCTGTTTTACGGCAAAAACGCTAGTCGGCAAACAATTCCTTCACATTGTGCGGCTTGGAGCGCAGGTAGGGACGCGGTGCACCGGGGATGGTCAGGCCCAGGGCAGCGGCGGCGTGCCAGGGCCAGCGCGGGTCATAGAGCATGGCCCGGCCAATGCCCACCATGTCCGCCTGACCTGTGCCCACAATGCTGGAGGCCAGTTCTGCTTCGGTGATGAGGCCCACGGCTATGACCGGCAGGCCGGGCACGGCAGCCTTGATGCGGGCGGCCAGTCCCACCTGATAGCCGGGGGCGAGCGCTATGCGCTGATCCGGCGTGAGCCCGCCGCCCGAAACATGGATATAGGCCGCACCGTCCTGGGCCACGGCCTGGGCAAACACGGCGCATTCCTCCACATCCCAGCCGCCGGCGGCAAAGTCTGTGCCGGAAACGCGCACGCCCACGGGCAGTTGCGGCACGGCGGCGCGCACGGCCGCCAGCACGGCCAGGGGGAAGCGCATACGGTTTTCCAGGCTGCCGCCGTAGACGTCCGTACGCTGGTTGCTCAGGGGAGAAAGAAACTGGTGCATCAGATAGCCGTGAGCCGCGTGCAGTTCAATGGCGTCGTAGCCCGCCTGCGCGGCGCGTTGGGCCGATTGGGCAAAGGAGGCTGTGAGCCGCTCCAGGTCGGCGGCGCTGAGGGCCGTGGGGGTATGGTGGCCGGGGGCGTAGGGCAGGGCCGAGGGGGCACATATTTCCCAGCCGCCCTGGTCCGGGGCAAGCGGCCCGCCGCCTTCCCAGGGGCGGCCCGTGGCCCCTTTGCGGCCAGAATGACCCAATTGCACGGCAATGGGCGTGCGGCTGCCGCACTGGCGGATAAACTGCAGCATGGTTTTGTGTGCCGCCTCTTGCGTTTCGTCCCAAAGACCAAGGTCGTAGGGCGAAATGCGCCCGGCGGGTTCCACCGCCGTGGCCTCCACAATAAGCAGACCCGCGCCGGAAAGCGCCAGATGTCCGTAGTGCATGCTGTGCCAGGGCATAGGGCGTCCGTCCTGGGCGGAATATTGGTCCATGGGCGGGATAACAATGCGGTTGGCCAAATTGAGGCCGCCGACGGAAATGGGGGTAAACAGAGGGTTCATAGTGCCTCCTGGGATTGATGCCGAATCATACAGAAAGACTTTTCTTTTGTTAACTCATTTTAATATCAATATGTTATCATATTTTTGGGGGTTTGTGGACGCGGCACATACGGTTTTTGCCGCCCAGAAGGCGTCCTGGCGGGAGAGCTTTTGGCACCGTTGCCTTGGCACGGGAAACGGGGTCGCGTAACTTTTATCCATCCTGCTCCGGCTACGGGCGCTGCAAAACAGCTGGGAGCGGGTCTGGCGAAAAGTTTTTCTTTACACTTTGTTCACGGGCAGTTTGACGTACTGGATGCCGTTGACGGCCGCGCCGAACTGGCCTGTGCGCATATTGGCCTGGATAGACGGCAAAATAAGCGGCGGTACAGCCTTGCCGGTATCGTCGGCCCGGCGGCGGGAGACAAAGGCGGTTTTGTCTATGCCCATGTGCAGGCGCACGTTGTGGGTTTTCTGTTCGGCCACAGTGGCCATGCACTGGGGGCCGCGCGCGCCGTCGGGCGGGTAGTCGTGGCCCACATAGATGCGGCAGTTGTCCGGCAGAGCAAAGAGCTTGCGGGAGGATTCGTAGGAATCCTCGGCGCTGCCGCCGGGAAAGTCGCAGCGGCCGGAACCCACATCGGGGAGAAAAATGGTGTCGCCCACAAAGGCAGCGTCGCCCACAATGTAGGTGGTGTCTGCCGGTGTGTGCCCAGGGGTGTGGATGATCCTGGCGGGCATGCCGGCCAGGCTGAATTCTTCGTCATTGGCGAAGAGGTGGTCAAACTGGGAACCGTCGGCCGGGGTGTCGTCCATGGTCTGGAAAATGGGCACCCAGGTGGCGATGATGTCCAGGATGTGGCGGCTGATGGCGATTTTTCCTCCCAGTTGCGCTTTGATGTAGCTGGCGGCGGTAAGGTGGTCGGCGTGGATGTGGGTTTCGAGAATCCATTCCACGGTCAGGCCCTGGGCGCGCACAAAGGCGATGACCGCATCGGCGGAAGTGGTGGCCGTGCGGCAGGAGGGCAGGTCGTAGTCCAGCACGCTGTCGATGACGGCGCAGCGGTGTTGAGAATCTTCAGCGGACCAGACCACATAGGTCCAGGTGGCGGTAATGGGATCAAAAAAACCACGAACGAGAGGCGCGGACATGGTAAACTCCTTTGGCCTGGGGGTGGAACGGTTACTGGCAGCTGGCGCCGGGGCTTTTGCCGCCGCCGATGGCGCAAGAGCCCGATGTGCAGGCGGTTTTTTTGTTCCAGGGGGCGCGCATGAGCAGCATGGCCATGCCGCACCAATTGGTCAGACCGGAGAAGACCTGCCCCGCGCCCACAAACAACGCGCCCAAGAAAAAGACGCCGTGGACAAAGATGCCCAACAGGATGAAGAGCAGAGAGAGCGCGCCGGCCGCCAGGCGCACCTGACGGTCCAGAGCCGAGGAGGTTTCGGCTGTTTTGGGCTGACCTTGGCCGGTGGTGGGCAGGCCCGCTTCCTGGCAAGCCGCCAGGCCGCCTTCAATGACGCGCACGTCTGTAAAGCCGGCCTCCATAAATTTGGCGGCTGCGGTCTGGGCGCGCCGACCGCTGGCGCAAAGGGTGAGGATGGGGGTATCCTGGAGGACGCCGCTGCGCAGGGCCAGGTCCTGTGGGTTCAACTCCGCTACCGGAGCAAAGGCTGTGGGCCGGGCCAGACGTTTTTCGGCGAACTCCATAGGGGTGCGCACGTCCACGATGAGCATCTGCTGTAGATCCAGGGCGTGCAGGTCCTTGGCGCTGATGGTGCGTACGGCGGACATGAAGCCTCCTTGGGCATATGCCTTTGCAGTGGATGATAAGACAATGATAGCAATTCCTGTTCTTTTTAACTATGCCAAAGTTTGTAGTCTTTTTCAACTGTGAAATGGAAAGCGTACGGGTGGGGGGCAGGCCTGCGGCGCAAAAAAATCCCCGTCTGGGCGGGGGAATCCGTACAAAAAGCGGGGCCTCCGCTTGAGCAGAGACCCCGCCGGAGAGGGGCAAAGGGAAGAGGAGGCCTAGTACATGCCGTCCATACCGCCCATGCCACCCATGCCGCCGGGCATGGGGGCGTCCTTCTTGGGTTCAGGCTTTTCGGCAATGGCGCACTCGGTGGTCAGCAGCAGGGAGGCCACGGAAGCGGCGTTCTGCAGGGCCGTACGGGTAACCTTTTTGGGGTCGATGACGCCGGCCTTGATGAGGTCTTCGTATTCGCCGGTGGCGGCGTTAAAGCCGAAGCCGTCCTTGCCCTGGCGCACTTTTTCCACCACGATGGAGCCTTCAAAGCCCGCATTGTGGGCGATCTGGCGCAGGGGCTCTTCAATGGCGCGGCGCACAATGTTCACGCCGGCCAGTTCGTCGTCGTCGGCGGGCTTGATGTCGCCAAGCACCTTGCCCACGCGGATGAGGGCCGTGCCGCCGCCGGGGACGATGCCTTCCTCCACCGCAGCGCGGGTGGCGTTAAGGGCGTCTTCCACGCGGTCTTTCTTTTCTTTCATCTCCACTTCGGTAGCGGCGCCCACATGGACGACGGCCACGCCGCCCACGAGCTTGGCCAGACGTTCCTGCAGCTTCTCGCGGTCGTAGTCGGAGGTGCTTTCTTCAACCTGGGCGCGGATCTGCTTCACGCGGGCCTTGATGTCTTCGCTCTTGCCGGCGCCGTCCACAATGGTGGTGTTTTCTTTGTCCACCACAATGCGTTTGGCGGTGCCCAGCTGGGCCAGGGTCATGTTCTCCAGCTTGGAGCCGGTTTCTTCGGAGGCCACTTCGCCGCCGGTAAGGATGGCGATATCCTGCAGCATGGCCTTACGGCGGTCGCCGAAGCCGGGGGCCTTAACAGCCACCACCTGCAGGGCGCCGCGCAGCTTGTTGACCACCAGGGTGGCCAGGGCTTCGCCTTCCACGTCCTCGGCGATGATCATGAGCGGACGATTAACTTTGGCAACCTGTTCCAGCACGGGCAGCATGTCTTTCATGCTGGAGATTTTCTTTTCCGTGCACAGGATGTAGGGGTTGTCCATCTCGCAGACCATCTTTTCGGCGTTGGTCACGAAATAGGGAGAGAGGTAGCCGCGGTCAAAGCGCATGCCTTCCACCACGTCC
This sequence comes from Desulfovibrio legallii, assembly GCF_004309735.1. Lineage (NCBI taxonomy): Bacteria > Pseudomonadati > Thermodesulfobacteriota > Desulfovibrionia > Desulfovibrionales > Desulfovibrionaceae > Desulfovibrio > Desulfovibrio legallii. Next base: position 85,060 of record NZ_SIXC01000007.1, on the reverse strand, counting down.
ATGGTGGTTTCCAGGCCCTTGGCTTCTTCAACGGTGATGACGCCTTCCTTGCCCACCTTGGCCATGGCCTCGGCAATGATGTTGCCGATGGTGGCGTCAGAGTTGGCGGAAATGGTGCCGATCTGGGCGATTTCTTTCTGGTCGCGGGTGGGCTTGGCCAGGTTGGCGAGTTCGGCGATCAGGGCTTCAACGCCCTTGTCGATGCCGCGCTTCACGGCCATGGGGTTGCGGCCGGCAGCCACCAGCTTGATGCCTTCATGATAGATGGCCTGGGCCAGAATGGTGGCGGTGGTGGTGCCGTCGCCGGCGGCGTCGGAGGTCTTGGAAGCCACTTCCTTGACCAGCTGCGCGCCCATGTTTTCAAACTTGTCGCTCAGCTCGATTTCTTTGGCTACCGTCACGCCGTCCTTGGTGATGACGGGCGCGCCGAAGGATTTCTCAATGGCCACGTTGCGGCCTTTGGGGCCCAGGGTCACCTTAACGGCGTCGGCAAGTTTGTCCACGCCGCGGGCGAGCTTTTCACGGGCTTTAACGTCAAAAAGAATTTCTTTAGCAGACATGGGGATATTTCCTCCTGAAAATGAAAAACGCTGAGGGGAGAGCTACTCAATAACGGCCAGGATGTCTTCTTCGCGCATGACCAGGTGGTCAACGCCGTCCAGCTTCACTTCCGTGCCGGCGTATTTGTTGAACAGCACCATATCGCCGGGCTTCACGGCCAGAGCCACGCGCTCGCCCTTTTCCCCAACCTTGCCCGGGCCCGCAGCCACAACCTCGCCCTTGGAGGGCTTTTCTTTGGCCGTATCAGGAATGTACAGGCCGCCGGCGGTCTTTTCTTCGGACTCAAGGCGCTTGACCAGCACTCGGTCGTTGAGGGGTTTCAGCTTCATGACGTCAAATCCTCCCGGAAATATTGTTTTTCTTGTCCCTTGTGGGGACACGGCGAAGACCGCTCTGAAGCGGCCGGGCCGGAAATATTGATTGCGCGTAATGGGCCGTGGCGAAAGAGCGCCGTGGTACGGCCCCGCACCGGCATACAGATAAGACATGCAAACGGCTTGAGAAGGGGGGAGGAAACAATTTTTTTAAGATTTTTTTTGAAAAAACAGGCTTGGTAAATTAAATTAATATGTTGTATATGACATGGGAATTATTATTAAAAATGACAAGCGTCGGGGCAGTTGCATTTTTGTGCGGCGTCGGCGCGCAAATCGCGCAGGTAGCTGCGGTTGTTCTGCAGGTAAAAGGCCAGGGCGCGGGCAAAATCGTGCTCCAGCAGACCGTTGAGGATAAGGGTGCTCACCTGGCGCTCCAGGCCCAGCAGGGCGTGCAGGCCCAGCACTATGCCCCGTTCTTCGGGCGGCGCGGCGCGCATTTTGCGCCAGAAGACCTGACGCGCGCGTGGCTGATAGTACCACATGTAGAGCATGTCCAGCAGGTGGGCCACGGCTTCGCGCGCCACGGCCGGGTCTTTGGCGAAAAGCTGTTGCCAGTAGCTTTCGGGGTGTTCCAGCATCTGTTCCAGGTCACGGTGGGGGAAAAGCAGTTCCTGCCTGGTGAGGTTGGCGTATATCTGGCGCAGTTTGCTGTCGTAATCGCATTGGCGCAGGCGCAGGTAGACGTTGCGGTCGGCAAAACCTTCAATGACGGCCGCCACCATGTCGGAAGCGCATTTGGCCACAATAGCCGCGCAGTTTTGCAGTAGTGCCAGTGGGTTGGGCAGCGCGAGGAGTGTAAAGACGCCCAAAAGTCCCTGCCCCAGCAGCACGGACAGGGGGATGGACAGGGCGCTGCGAAAGAGGTTGCCGATGACGGCCTCGCGCGGCAGCCCGCGAAAAAGATTGTGACCGGAGATATAGGCGCTGTTGACCAAGGCGATGACCGTGTACACGACCAGAGGATTGGTGGCCACAGTGACGCCCAGAAGATCCTGCAAGAGCCAGAGCCGCACCCCCACCTCCAACAGGGGCACGGAAAGGCCGGTGTAGAGCAGAGAATCGGCCATGCGGCCCCAGCTTACAAAGCGCTTCCATGGTAGGAGCAGCGAACGGGTAAAGGCCCCGCCGCCCACCACGGACTGCGCCACATTGCGTACGGCCGTAATGGCAAACCAAGTCAGCGCGCCGAACCAGGTCAGTACCCACCAGCCGTCCACATACCAGAAGGCCCATTGCGCAGCCAGAAAGCCCGCCAGAATTTTCAAAAAATTGGCCAGCGTGCTGTTGCAGCAGGCCAAAGCGCGGGGCAGGGTCCAGGCTTCTTCCTGCGGCAGATTGCCGTCGGCGGCGTCGCGGCTGATGCCCCGGTTGTCCACGCCGCCCAGGGTCACCAGGTTGCCGTCGCGGCCTACGCTGGTGGTTGTTTTTTCCAGCCCCCAGCCCCGCACGCTCTGGCAGCCCAGATTGCCCAAGCCCGGCAGCCGCCGCAGCGCCTTTTGCCACCAGGGTTGCGGCTGGGGCGGCTCATGGTGTTGCACAAAGCGGTAGATGTCTGTGTGCACGGGCAAGGTCAGGCGCTGGGTATTGCGCTCCCGCTGCAGCACGGCGCGGGCCTTGGGGGGAAGGGTTTCCACAAAGACCAGCCCCATGCCGTGCGTATGGTGGGAACTGCTGGTGGAATCCGTGCCGATGCGCGAACCCAGGGGAGCGAGGGCGTACCACTCCCGCAGTTGGGGCAGTTGCCCAAGAATGGTTTGGAACAGGGCCTGCCGGGGGGACTGGGCCGGTTCGTCATGAACGATCCGGCGGATGACGTGTTTGAGCCTGGGCGTGCTGCCTTCGTTGATGGCTCGTTGCAGGGTGTTGATGGCCGTCACGTGGCGCAGCTGGCCTTCGTTCCATTCCCGCAGATTGAAGAGCTCCAGGTGGGTGATGCGCCCCTGACAGCGCCAAAGCAGCTCCAGCACGTCCTGGGCCGTCAGATCGGCGAGGTTAAGAATCATCTGGCAGGGATGCAGGGGGACGAGGCTTTCCAGCAGTTCTTCGGGCGTCTGGCTCAGGATGGTCGGCAGGGTCGGATGGGGCCGAAGGGGAAAGACAATACCAGGGTTGGTTTCCGGGCCGAGCCAGTCTTCGCGCAGGCCGTCGGGCACCAGATTGTCCAGCTGGTCCAGGCGGTCCTGCAGTTGCTGCCGCTGGTGGGGGTCTGTGGCCGCGGCCAGGGCGGCGGCGGTTGCCGCGCGCTTTGCCTGCAGCAGGGGGCGCCACTCCTGATAGATGTATTCGGCCAGGTGCAGAGAAGAGGGCTGGCGCTGCCCCACATAGGCCAGAAAGGCGGCTTCGTCCAGGGGCGGCGGCGTTTCCAGCCCCCAGCGGGCGGCCAGAGCCGGGGCATGGCGCTGATTCCAGGCGCGCAGCAGCAACAGCACGTGGCTGCGCATCCAGGCGTTGACCGGGGCGTGGGCCGTCAGCACGGCGGCTATGTCTTTGCGCCGGATCAGTTCCGTAAAGGTTTTGGAGGTTTCCGTATTGAGCGGCGACCAGGTGAATTCGATGAGCTTGTCCTTGAAGGCGGCCCTGAATTCGATGCCGATGCGCACCGTGATGCCCATGATGCGCGCGGCCCGCAACAGTTCGCGAGCGGCCTCCGGGTCCACCGTATTGTAATAGACCACGGTAAGAAAACGGATGCCCTTGATCCAGGCGTCCATAACCAGGTGCGTAGGGCTTTTGCGGCCCTTGGTGTTGGCGTCGTGCACATGGTGGTCAAAAGCGTGCTGGTTCCAGGCTTCGGGCATTTCCAGCAAATGGTAGCGCCGCAGCAAGGCACGCACGATGCGCGGGGAGCCCTCCACGGCGCGGTGAAAATCGTGGGCCAGGGGCAACTGGCGGGCGGGGTCCGGGCTGGCGCGCACCAGGTCTTTCATGATCTGCACCAGCACCCGCGCGGTATTGTTCTGCAAGGGCGACTGGGCGGAGTAAAGCACCTCGTCGTGCAGACGGCGCAGGGCGGTAAGGCGTTCGCTGGGCCCGCCGGCCTCCAGGCTTTCCAGCAGGACAATAGCGGCTCTGGCCATGCGCAAGCCGTGGTCGGAGGTCATTTCAATAATGCCGTGGGGGTGCAGGCCCGGTTCGGGCTGCGGCAGGGCGCGGGCGTGAGCCCTGGCCGCCACAAAGCTGTTGACCAGCTTGATGAGCTTGTGGTCCTTGGGGTCAAAAAACCAGCGCGAACGTCCCGGCGCGCGTTGGCGGGCGGGCGGGCCGGAAGGTGGGGCTGCTGTTGCCCCAGCGGCCTCCGGGGCGGGCGGCTGCAGTTCGGAATTGATAGGCGCGGCACACACGGCCTAACGGCCCCAAAGACGCAGCAAGGGCCGCGCGGGCAGGAGTTCTTCCAGAGGGATGGTGACCTTTTGCGCCCCGGCGGCCCAAGGAGCCACCTGGTAGGGCTGGAAGTTCATGCGCACGCCTTCGGGCACCAGGGTAAGGCTGGCGAAATTTTCCGGCACGGGGGTGAGGCCCGTGCGCAGGGTTTGCTCCTGCCGCATGCCGCCCAAACGCTGTGAGAGCTTTTTGTAGGCCCAGGCAGACATAATCTGCAAGGCCGCGTCCGGATCTTCAAACAAATCCACCAGGCCCAGGCGCTGCCCCGTGAGCAGGCTGTAGTTGAGGGTGAGCACATCCAGATTGCCGTGCGCGCCGCCCGTATACGTCCAGATTTCAAAGGTCAGACTCAGGCCCGCAGGCGAGGGGGCAGCAATGGCGTAAGATCCCCAGAGCTCGCTGGGGAGGGGATCCTCCACGCCGGGCAGGGTGAAGGCCGTGGCATTGGCGGCAAAGGCGTCGGCCAGGCCGGTGACCCACTGGCGGATGTCCGCATCAATTTCCTTGCTGCCTACCGAGGGATAATTGATGTGGATCTGCAGGCCGGGCGCGTCCGTGGCGCCGCGAACCAGAGAGTGCTCAATGATGCCCGGCCGGCGCGAACCGGAAATAGCCGCAGCGGCGGCGCTGCGCTCGGCCTCGCTGGCTTGCGGGGTTTCTTCCTCGGCGGGCGGCGCAGTAATATCAGCGCCTGCCCCGGCGTCGAGCAGTGCTACAGAGGGCGGCAGGCCGCCGACGGGCGGGACAGTCCGGTCCGGTTCCCTGGCGGCGACGTCGGTCAAGGCCGCGGCTTCCTGGGCGCGTTCGCCCAGCAACAGGACGCACAGGAGCAAAAGCAGCAAACGGGGCATGAAGAGTACCTTGATCCCGGCGGCGCTTCAGGGGCGGCGGTCGGGTTGGCGACGCGCCGCCCGAGGGCCGCGAGGTTATATGCTATCACATTAAACTTTAAAGCCCAAGCGCAGATCCCGCACCTTGCGCCAGTTTCTGAGCAGCAGCACTACGGCCAGGACAATATAGACCTTAGCATAGAAAAAGTGCAGACGCAGAGGATCGTGGGGCAGACCCAGCAGCGCTTCCAGCTGTGCGTCGTACAGGGGCGAAAGCAGCTGCGCCAGAAACAAAACCAGCAGCCAGAAGGCCTCACGCACATGCAGCCGCAAATCCACCAGCAGAGCCACGGCAAACAGGGACTGCCCTGCTGTCAAGAGTATTTCTTGAAACTGATGCGTGTCAAGGTTGATGGGCGGAGTAAGCCCGCCCGAAGACAGGGCGTAGACGCCGGGGATCATGCCCACCAGCAGGGTCCACTGATTGAGTTTGGACGAAAGCAGGCTGCCCAGGGCCAGGGCGGCGTTGCCGCGCGAGGCGAACATAAGGGCAATGATGAATTCCGGCGATTCCGAGGCGATGGGCGCGAGCCACTGCACCAGCAGAAATTCGTTGACGCCCAGCAGTTTGCCGCTGGCCACCAGATTTTCACTGAAGGGTTCAGCATTGCACAAAATGACCAGGGCCGCAAAAATGAAGATGGCGATGACGCTGCGCAGGCGCACTCTTTTGGCAAAACGGGCCAAAACTGCGGCCGGGCCTTCGGGCTCTTCCTCCTCCACAGGGCGGCGGGCCACGATGCAGATATACCAGATATAGATGCCCAGCAGCACAAGGCCGTCCACCCAGGTCAGAGAACCTTTAAGGGGAATGCACAAAGCGTAAAGGGTGGCCAGGCCCAGAAAAAGCACATCCGTACGTTTGTCGTCGGGCAGGTGCACACCTTTATGGAAGCGCCCGGCAAAGAGCAGCACTATGGCCGACCAGCCCACGCCGATGAGCAGCCGGTTGGCCCCGGTCATATTGGCAATGGCGTAGTGGGAATAAGCGCTTTCGGGGTGCTGCCCGGCCATCCAGGTAAAGTACATGTCCACGGCGTATTCCGGCAGCACGGCAATAAAGGCCACCACGGCCACGGCCACGGCCTGCGGAATATCCATCTGGGCTACTTCGCAGGCCCAGGTGAGCAGGAAGGATGCCCCCAGAATGGCTATGCCGGAAAGCAGGGCCACCACAATGGGCGACATGCCCGTGTGGTCGATAAAACGCAGTCCCACGCCGGGCAAGGTCAGCAGCACGGCGATGATGTAAGGCCGCAAGGAACGGATGGTCATGGTGTTCTCCGGGTAAAAATAAAAAAAAGACCTTGGCATTGCTGCCAAGGTCTCACTCATCGGTCAGGGTTGCGGCCCTTGCGGCGCTGTGGCCGCAACTATCCGCAAAACGCCATGGGCACGGCAGGACACGCAAACAGGTTTGCGCCTGCGCCTTTATGGCGGGCTTCCGCTTGCGCGGATGCCGGAGCATTGCACGGGCTGAATGCTCCAAACCGACGACGGCACCAGGCCGGGGGGGGCCATGCTGTTGATGCCGTCCGGGTTACAGGAACCCAGTTACTCCCCTTGTGGAGCAATACCGTACGGGCCGCCCGGCGGCTTGTCAAGCCGTCGGGCTCTTGCCAGCGCCGGGGGCTGCGGCTACTATGGCCTGAAACTTTCTGCCGGATGGCCCGCCCTGTGGCGAGAGCCTCCGGCGGCTTTTTGAGGAGAATTTTGTGAACATAACCTGTCCGCGTTGCGGCTTCAGCCGCTCCCTGCCCGACGACCGCCTGCCGCACCGTCCGGTTATTGCCACCTGCCCGCAGTGCGCCTGTCGGTTCCGATTTGCGCCCGACGCGGGCGTGCTGGAGGTGCTTTCCCCAGCGGCGGAAGAATCCCAGACTCCGCCAACGGCGCCGCACGCCGACGCGGGCGGCGGGGACGACCCCCTGCCCCCCGGCGCCATTGTGCCGGGCCGCCTTGCTCCATCAGAACCGCATCCACAGGACGCCGCTGCCGCCCCCGCAGACAGCCCGGAGCACAGCCTCACCGGCAATGCGACGAAGGACGAAACCCCGCGCCGCCAAGAGGCAGGCGAGGCCCGGAGCGCGCACCGCACTGCCGGCCGCGAGAGAGAAGGCGTTGCCGACCGGGCCGGGAACCGCACTGCGGAATCGGGTTTCGGGCAGGACGCGGGTGCGGACAACCCCTGGATTGACGCCCCGGAGCCGGACGGCTGGCCGGCCGCCTTCTACCATACCTGCATGCGGGTCATGTTCGGCAGCCAGCGGTTTTTCGGCAGTCTTCGTCCCGGCGAGGCTCAGACGCGGGCCCTGGTGTTTTATCTGATCATCAGCGCCGTAGAGGTGACTGTAGAGCGGGTCTGGTCCGGGGTCTTTCTCTCGCTTATGGCCCCCAGCGCCGCTTCTGATCCCCAGCTGGAAAAAATGCTTCTCCTGCTTTCGCCGCAGATGAGTCTGCCCATGACTGTGCTGCTCAAACTGGCCGTGTCTGTGGCGCAAATCTACATTCTCAGCGCGCTCATTCAGTTTACCTACGGTTTTGTCACAGGCAAGCGACAGGAGTTTTCTCTGGTCTTTCAGGTGATGGCCTACGCCGCCGCGCCGGGTCTGCTTTGCGTGGTGCCCCTACTGGGCTCGGTGGTGGGCTTTATCTGGAGCTTTGCCTGCATTCTGGTGGGTTGCCGCGCGGCCCTGCGTCTGAACTGGCCGCAAACCCTCATGGGCCTCGCGCCCATTTTGCTCTTGCTGGCCCCGCTTTTGCTGCAGATGGCGCAGGCCACGCAATTCTGAGCACGTTATGGGCCGTGTGCGGCAGTGGTTTGTCAGCTGGTGGCGCGCATTTTGCATCCGTCGAAAATATGGCGCGGCCATCAGTCCGGCCGCCATTGCCGCCCAGGCTCTTGAATTGGCCGCCTGGGCCGAGGAGGCCGGACGGGGCGCGTTGTTTTCGGAAGCGGAACTGCACTGTCTGGCCCGCGTGGCGGCTGAACTGCGCCGCGTGGCCCGCGCGGCTGCAGGCAGACCCTTCCGGCGCTTGCCGCCGCAACGGCGGCTGGATCTGCACATGCGCCTGAATGCGACCAGGGCCAACTTGCTCGCCACCCTGGGCCAGGCGCGGCTTATGACGGAGAAACGCCAATGAACGCTCGGTGCCCAATTTGCCGCAATGCCCCCAATCCGGCCGCCGCACTCTCCCCCCACCCCCCGCTGCGGAAAGGCGTGTGCCCCTGGCCGCTGCTGCTGGCGGCGCTTTTGTTTGTCCTTCCGGTCCTGGGCTGCAGCAGCGCGCCGGACGACAGCCGCAGGACACTCAAGGTCTCCGGCGACTTCAGCACGCCCTTCCAGGTGCAGGTCAACAACTTTGTGCGCCGTCAGCCGCCCGCAGTCTATGTGGCCCCACGTGAAAGTCTCAACCGTCGACCCCGAGCGCTGTTCGTGCCCCTGCGTATGGTGCAGCAGATCGCAGACCCCGTGAGCTTCAGCACCATGTTTTCTCGTCAGATATGGCAAGTCTGGCTTTCGCTCAACGCCTTCCAGACCCTGGAATACGCTGCCGATGCCGGCCCTTACGAACCCAGTCGCGCCATGGCCCTGGCCCGCCGACGCGGGGCGGAAATGGTCGTGGGCGGCTACATCAACCACTACATGGACGGCGGCTCCGGCGGCACCAGCTCCCTTTCTCTGGCTCTGGAAATCTACGACGCCCGCACCGGCACCCTGCTCTGGTCCATGGCCCAGGGCGGCCTCATGGAAGCCAGGCAAGTACACGATTTTTATCTCTTCTCCATCAAAGAACGCAACCCTGGCGACCCCGCGGGCTTCATCGCCCGCTCCCTGGCCTGGGATATGGGCCGCCAGGTGCTGGCCTGGGTGGATCCCGACGCCGTGCCTCCCAAAACCTCCCTGTGGGATTCTGTATTCGGCGGCAGCGCTTTTTGAGGAACAGCCCCCACGCCCCCATCCCGCATCAAAAAACTTTTTTCTCTCACAGCACCGCGCCGGGCGTACCCTGCACAGGGGAAATTTTTTTTTGTGCAAGGAGGGGCTTCCGCTTGCCATGCGCGGGTATGTCCCAGCGGCGCAGTGGCCTGCTTCTGCCGGGATTGGTGTTGTGCAGACCCTCTGATTTTTTTGTATATCCTCTGGTGTCGTTTTTACGACGTCCAGGGTCTGGAAGACGCGCTGTATGCACCCAAAAAACAGCGTTACACCAGCGCGTAACGGATGCCGTCCACATCCTGGAGGCGCACGGCGATGCCGTAGGCGATGCTGAGGGTCTGGGCCTGCAGGTCTGTCGGCGGTCCAAGAAAGAGGCTTTGCCCCTGGTGCAGCAAGAGTACGGCGTCGGCGTAACGCAAGGCGAAGCTCAGGTTGTGCAGCACTACCAGACTGCGCATCTGGCGGGTGCGGGTCAGCGTGCGCACGGTCTGGAGGATTTCCACCTGATTGCGGATGTCCAGGTGGTTGACGGGTTCGTCCAGGACCAGCACGGGCGCTTCTTGCACCAGGGCGCGGGCAATGAGCGTTTTTTGCAGTTCGCCGCCGCTCAGGCCGGTGACGCAGGACGCACTGAGGTGGTCCAGGCGCAGTTCCTGCAGCATGGCGGCGGTGCAGCGGCGGTCCTGGGCCGAGGGCAGCCAGGCCATGTGGGGGCGCCGCCCCAGGAGGACGGCGTCAAAAACGCTGCAGGGCACCGGGGTGACGCTCTGGGGTAGCCAGGCCACTTGCCGGGCGCGGGCTTTGCGGTCCAGGCTGTTGAGCGGGCGGTTGTCAAGGAGGATGCGCCCGCTGTGGGGGCGGATGAGCCCGGCCAGGGTTTTGCCGAGGGTGCTTTTGCCCGCGCCGTTGGGGCCCACCACGGCCAGCAGCATGCCGGGGGGCAGGCTGAAGCTCACGTCGTGCAGCAGCACGCGGCCGTGGCGGCCTGTTACGTTCAGATTACACACGTCCAGCATGGCGCGCCGCCCCCCGGAACAGCAGGAAGAGAAAGACCGGCGTCCCCGTAAAGGCGCAGATAATGCCAATGGGCAGCAGTACGGGGTAGAGCAGACTTTGGGCCACAAGATCGGCGGCCAGCAGAAAGACCCCGCCCAGCAGGGCCGCGGCGCAGAGCAGATACGCGTGCCCCGCGTGGGGAAAGAGGAGCCGTACGGCGTGCGGGGCCACCAGGCCCACAAAACCGATTACCCCGTAAAAGGCAGTGGCCACGGCGGCCATAAGCGCCGCCGTGAACAGCGCAGCAAAGCGCAGCCGTCGCACGTTTACGCCCAAGGCCGTTGCCTGGGCGTCGCCCCAGCGCAGCACGTCAAAGTCCAGGCTGCGGCCGAGGGCAAAGGCCAGGCCGCCCGCAAAGGTTACGGCTACCACGGCGGCCTCGCGCCAACCGCCCTTGCTCAGGTCGCCGAAGGTCCAGAACACGGTGGCCGCCACCTGACTATCCGAGGCAAAATACTGCAGGGACATGGTGGCCGCGCCGAAAAAAGAGGAAAGGGCCACGCCCGCCAGGATCAGCCCTTGGGCCGTCATGCCGGGAACCATGCTGCAGGCCAGCACGCAGAGCCCGGCGGCCAACGCGCCGGCCAGGGCTCCCAACGCCACCAGACTCAGGCCCGCCAGCCCACCGGCCGTGGCCAGGGCAATCATGACAAAACTGGCCCCAAAGGCCGCGCCCTGAGAGAGTCCCAGGGTGAAGGAAGAGGCCAGGGGGTTGTTGAGCACGTTTTGCAGGACAACGCCGGTGACAGCCAGGGACGCGCCTACGGTCAGGGCAGCGGCCACGCGGGGCAGGCGCAGATAGAGAACAAAATAGCGCAGGTCCGCGTCGCCGGTGGAATCCCACAGGGCGGCGGCCAGATCGCGCCAGCCGCAGTCCGTGGCGCCGGACTTCATGCCCGTAGCGGTCAGGACCATGGCGGCCAGGGCCAGCAAGACCAGAAAAACGGCCCGGGCCGTGGGCCGGAGGCCACACGCAGGGGGCGCGTCCGCCTGGTGCGGGCGCGTCTGCGTCGCCGGGGAATGCGGGCCGCAGGCAGGCTTAAGGAGCGGACTCAAGCCCAGCCTCCGTGAGTTGCAGTCTGCCGGGGCGTCCGCACAACCGTACAAAATCCTTGTACTGCGGCGCGCCGTTGAAGAGCGTGAAGATGGCGTCGGCCTCGGCTTCCGGATTCATCGTGGCGTAGTGTTCCGGGTAGGCGGCCTTGGCCATGAAAAAGGCGTTGATGTAGAGAATTTCAGGATTGTTGAAGTAGGCCGTGTGGGGCAGCACCAGCCATACGCGGCTCTGGTTCAGAGCCTTGAGCCGGCGGTAGTAGCCCGGATCCGTGCGCAGGCCCTCGCGGATGAGGGGCAGGCCGTTGGCGTCGATGAAGATCAAAGGCGGGTTGGCGGCCAGCAGAAATTCCTTGTTCGCAAAAAAATGCCCGGCCCGGCCCGCGCTGTCCGCCACGTTATCCAGCCCGGCCAGTTCCAGGGGCAGAAAGCGGCCCGCAGTGCTGCGCAGATCCTGATTGCCCTTGTAGGAAAGGCCGCCCACATAGGCTTTGCGCCGCTCCTGCGGGCTGGGGCGGTAGGCAAGGCGCTCGGCCAGATGGTGGATGCCCTGGATGAGTTGGGCGGCCCGGTCCTCCCGGCCCAGCACCTGCCCCGTAAGGCGGATAGACTGGAGGAAGATTTTCTGATCAAAACGCGGCTGCCCCTGGCTTACGGCCACCACAGGCCGCCGTAGTTTGCGCTGGATAAGGTCCGGTTCGCCGGGGTCGGTGGAAACGATAAAGACCACGTCGGGCCTGAGAGCCACAATGCGTTCGTAGTCGGGCAGGCGCACGGCCCCGGCCTTGCCTATCACGGGCAGGTCGCGGAAGCGCTCCCGGTTGCGGAGCACATAGGGTTTGGCCAGGTCGTCGCTTTTATCAAAGTCTTCCACGCCCACCACCAGGCCCTGGGCGTTCAGGTAGGTGATGAAGGCCATGCTGCTGCCCAGGGCCACCAGACGGCGGATGTGGTTGGCCGGGGGCAGGTGAACCGTGCGCCCCAAGGCGTCCGTGAGGACGCGCGTCGGCGCGGCCGTCTGAACCGGCGCTTCCGGCGCGGCGTGGGCTGCGGCGGCCAGCAGCCCTGCCGCCAGGAACGTACAGCACAGCAGCAGGGCGCAGCAGCGGCAAAGGTCGTTCAGGAATTTTGCCACAGGAGCATCTCGATGGTGTAGTCCGTGCGCTCCACATACGCGCCGGAAGCGTCGCGAAAGGCCGCCATGTGGGCGGCGATACAATTCCGGTCCGGATCCACGCCGTAGTGCTGCAGGGTTGTAACGCAGACGTCCAGGGTATCTTCCCGGTTGCGGGAAACCGTCCATTGCCCCTTGACGGGCAGGGCCGTGCAGCGGATGCCGCGCGTCGTAAGCCACTGCTCCATAATCTGGGCATTGTTGAACACGCGCGGAGTAATGCCATAGTGCGCGTAGAGGCCCTGCATGAGGTCCGAAGCCATGCGGTCCAGAAAGCCCATGTAGACTACCCAACCGGCAGCGCAGGCCAGCAGTTTTTCTTTGCCGGCTTCGCTGTCCAGGGCCGGGGTCATGGAGGCAAAGACCACTTCATAGCGCCGGTCAGGGGTAAAATTCTCCCAGTCTGAGCGCACGGTGCGGATGTTGGCGAGGCCGTGGGCGGCCGCATCCTCTTGCAGCAGGCGGAGCATTTCGTCCGAAATGTCCACGGCTGTTACCTGCGCCGCCTCCTGCGCCAGGCGCAGGGTGTACATGCCGCTGCCCGCGCCCACATCCAGCACGTCCTTGTCGGCAAAGACCACGCCGTGGTCTCTGGCCCGGCGGAGCATGCCGGCTTCATAGGTCTGGTCGCCTTCCTCGTAGCGGGGAAAGGTGCGGGCCCTGGCGTTCCAGTAGGTGCGGCCGTCTTTTTTGTCCATTACAGTTCCCATTTGAGGCTTACCCCCGCGTTGAAGCCCAGGGCCGGATAGCCCCAGGACTCGGCGTATTGCGTGTTGGTGATGTTATCCGCGTAGGCTTCCAGGGTGAGGTGCTCGTCCAGCCGGTAGCTCAGGCTCGCGCCCAGGGTGGCGTAGTCGTGCAGGGTGCCCTTGTCCAGTTTGGCCGTGTTGACGTAGTACTGGCGTGGCCCCACATAGGTGAGCGCCGTATCCAGGGTGAGCTCGTCCGTTATTTTCCACACCGCACCCAGGGTGGCCTTCCAGTTGGGCACATATTCCAGCTTGTCCATGACGCCGTCCGGGTCGGCGGGGTCGTTGCGCTTGCGGCTGTCCTGCCAGGTGACGGCCGCGCGGGCCTGCAGGTCGTCGCGCAGAGCGTAGCTGCCGCTGAGGGTGGCCCCGTAGATTTCCGCGTCCGTATTATAGGCGGCCCAGGCCTGGTAGCTCTGGGGCCGGTCCACATATACGGCTTTGTGCACGATATAGTCCTCTATATTATAATAAAATCCGGAAAGTTTGACAAAACCTTTGTTTTCAAAGGCGTATTTGTAGGCCAGGTCCGCGCCGCGCGCCGTTTCCGGCTTGATGTCCTTGCCTTTCAGGTAGGGCACGTTGACCGTGGGGTCGCTGGAAGAAGCCTGCGAGTTCCAGTACAGTTCGGGAATGGTGGGGGTGCGGTAGTTCTGGTACAGGGCCAGGGAGGCGGACTGGCTCTCGGTAAAGGCGTAGGTAAGCATGAGCTTGGGCGAAAGGGCCGTGTGGTTGAGGGTGCGGTTGCGGCCTTCGGGGCTGTAGACAAAGCTGTCCAGGCGCAGGCCCACGTCCACGGTCAAGGCGTCCGTAAGGTTGAACTTGTCGGCCAGAAAGGCCCCGTAGACCTGGGCGGCGCGCCCGGCGGACTGGGAATCCATCTGCCCGGTAAATTTGTTGGGCCCGGCTTTGTTGTAGTTTTTGTCCACATATTCCACCGTGATGTCGCCCGGCTGCAGCAGCTTGTATTCAAAACCCGCCAGCAATTGGTGCCCCATGACCGTGCCGCCGGTTTTGGCCTTGAAGCCGTAGGAGGTATCCACCACCACATTGCGGTCCAGTACCAGGTCGCCGTCTCTGGTAAGGGAAGGATCAAATTTTTTGGCGGCCGGCATCTTGCCCGTGTCCAGCAGCATACGGCCAGCCACGTCCGCATAGTTTTTTTCGCGCCGGTTTTCATAATTTTTGAAAGCCATGAGTTCAAAAAAGCCCGTCTCCAGAAATTCCTGTCGGTAGGTGGCGTCCAGCAGGTGACGGTACTTGGTCCAGTGGGCGTCGTCGCCGATGACGGTCATGGACGGCGTGGGCGACCCACCGGCAAAACTTTCGCCGTTGGCCAGGGGGTAGTCGCCGTTGATGGTATTGCTGAAGCCGGGGCGGTCGGGGTCGGCGTCGCTGCTGGGGTTGCCGTCCGCGCGATTGCTGCGGATAAGGCCGCGTTCTGTTTCGCTGTAACTGTACCCGAGGGCAAGTGCGCCCCGCCAGGGCAGATCCAGGTAGACTTTGGGATTGAAGTGAAAGGAATTATAATAGTTGTTGCGCAAAAATGGGTCGGCGTGCTGGTGGCTCAGGCCCAGGCTGACCCCCAGAGCCCGAAACTTCTGGGCATAGGAACCACGCACGTTGTGGAAGTCGTAGACGTCGTTCCAGCCGCCCATGGTGGCGTAAGCGCTCAGGTAGGGGGTTTCCGTGGGTTTGCGGGTACGGGCGTTGATGACGCCGCCCAGGGCGCTGTTGCCGTATTCTACGGAGCTGCCGCCTTTGATGACCTCAATGCGTTCGATATTGTCCAGCGGAATGGTGCCGAAGTCGATATAATTGCCGCCGGACATGCCCGTGGAGCCTATGTTGCGGCCGTCCAGATTGAGCATGATGCGTTTGGATTCCATGCCGCGAATGGAAATGATGTCGCTGCTGTCGCCAAAGGCCGCCTTGCGTTTGAAGGAGATTTCCGGATCGCGCACCAGATAGTCTGCCACGTTGTTGCTGCGGTTTCGTTCTACCACAATGGCGGTGGTGCGATCCAACTTTTCTTCTTCCAGTTGGCCGGTAACCGTAACGGGATCCAGAAGAAAGACGTCCTGCATAAGGTTGTCGTCCGCGGCTTGCGCCGTGAACGCCGGAGAGCAGAGCAGCAGGGAGCCGAGCAGGAGCGTTTTTTTCATGACGCCTCCGTAGAGCGATGTGTGCGGTTGCAAGTGAATATTTTTTAAAACGTGCTACCGTGCCATAAAAAAGCGTGGAAGCCGGCCGCACGCGCCTTAGCCAAACCCCGGCGGCGCGGCATGTGCGGTAGGGTTTTTGCTTTTGCCGCTACCAGCGGCGGGCGTAGGCCTGCTGGCAGTCCAGGCAGACTTTTTTGCCGTTTTCCAGTCGGATGGCGTGCTCGGCCGCGCCTTCGCCACAGATCTCGCAGACCACGGTGGGGAACAGCCGGGGCGGTTCCGGCACGGCATAGGCGGGTACGGAGAGGCTGAACAACGCTTCCAGCGGCAGGGTCAGCAGGGCTTGCTGCCATTGTTCCCGGTTCTGGTCCGGGTCTTTCTGCTTTTGCAGACAGAGGCGCAGGGCAGTGCCGCTGTTGCGGTCAAAAAAAGCGTAGGCGTGTTTGGCCACGGGGCGCAGGATCAGGTTGCCTTTGCCTGCGGAGCAGCCCAGCAGGCACTGTATGGCGTCTACGCCGCAGGCGTCGTTTTCCGTCACGCAGACCAGTGTGCCGTAAGGCGCTTTGCCCAGAACAGGCTCTTGCAGCACAGCTTCCACGGCGCGCAGGCCAATGACCAGACCGGGGCAAAGGTGCCCGTGAAAGGCCACGGCTTTCTCCAACAGGGTGTTGTCCATGCGTCTTCCTTTGGGTGTTCGCCGGGCCGCACGTCCAGAAGGGGCTGCGGCATAGCCGATGAACTTGGTATTATTTTTTTTAAAAACGTAGCACACCGTGGCAATTCTGGCAAGCCTGCAGTCGCCCGGCAGGGACACTGCGGGACAAAATTGCGCGTATGGCGGGTAAGTTGGCCTTGTGCGGCCAGGGTTCAGCGTTGGCGCGGTTTTTCGGGGGGCGGCGGGGCGCAAAAGCGCACGCCGCCCTTGACTATGCGGGCGCTGACGCCGCCGGGCAGCTGGAAGAGGCTCTGCCCTCGGCCCTGGATCAGGGCCGCATCCAGGGCCAGCAGGGTACGGGCTCTGGCCTGTCCGTCGGTTTGCGCAGCTGTTCGGGGGTGGGGTGGCGTGAGGGCGAAGGTTTGGCCCATAGTGGGCAGCGCGCCGCTGTGCAGATGGGCAGGGGCGGAGCCGTCGGCTTTCGCGTCGTCAGTCAGGCCGGCAAGCGCTCCAGCCGCCCTGCCGTCCGGCGCAGCGTCTGCGCTTCCGCACAGGCGGTGTACGGCCCGCAGATACAGGCGCAGGCGCGCCGCTGGGTGCAGCGGCTGCAGCAAAGCCGGGGGCAGGTATACCTGGCGGCCCGCCGCAGCGCTGCTTTCCTGCCAGGGGCAGTTGGCCAGGGCCGCGTCCGTCTGCTGCCGCCAGTAGTCGGCGTCCTGCTGCGCCAGTTGCCAGAGGCTGCCCAGGCTGCGGTCCAGGGAAGGGTTTTCCGCCCGCAGCAGGGGCAAAACCGTATGCCGCAGGCGGTTGCGGAGGAAGCGCGTGTCGTGGTTGCTGGCGTCCTCGCGCCAGGTCAGGCCGCACAGTCGCAAAAGTTGGCGCAGGGCGGCGGGGTCCGTGTGCAGCAGGGGGCGGAGCAGGCGGCGCGCGTCGTCGCGGGCGGGCATGCCGCCCAGGGCGGGCCAGCCCGCACCCCGCAGCAGACGCAGCAGCACGTCTTCGCTCAGATCTCCGGCGTGGTGCCCCAGGGCAATAAAATCCGCCCCGCAGGCCTGCCGTTCTTCTTCCAGCAGGGCATAGCGCAGACGGCGGGCCGCGTCTTCCAGCCCGCGTCCTTCCCGTGCGGCCAGCCCACGCACGTCCGCCTGCCGGATGCGGCAAGGCAGGCCCAGACTGTGGGCCATATACCGGGCCTGGGCGGCGTCGGCTTCGGCTTCCGGGCGCAGGCCGTGATCCACGCTCAGGCCGTGCAGACGCAGGTCCAGTCGGGGGGCCAGGGCGTGCAGCACCACGGCCAGGGCCGTGGAATCCGCCCCGCCGGAAAGGCCCAGTACCAGAGAAACCCCGCGCGGCAAGGCCAGCACGCCGCGACAGAAGCGCTCCACCTCAAGGCAGAGGCGGGCGGCGACGGGCGGCAGGGACTGCAGGGTCAGGGGCGTCATGCCATGTTTCCGGTCAGGGGCGAGGACGGCAAGGTTGTGATACCTGGGGCGCCAGACCCGGCTGCGGACGTGAAGGCCGCCTGGGCGGCAGCATTCGCCCTAGGGAGGCGGGCGCGGCAACGTGGTTCGGAAGGGCGCGGGGAGTGCGGTCAGGCATCGCTGACGGCGTCATTGAGCAGGCGCTCCAGCCAGGCGATCATGTGCTCACGCAGGGCCGGACCGGCATAGTGCACGCAGTCGCAGCGCAGCCGTCCGCGTGCCCGCACCAGCAGTTCCAGGCGCAGGGACGTTTCTTCCAGTTCCAGGCCCATGACGTAGGGGCCGCAGCTTTCCGCGTGTTCCCGCTGCAGGGGGGAGAGCAGGTCGTCGGGCGGGGGCAGCCAGTACAGGCCGTCCATGCCCGCAGCCAGGCCCATCTGCGTAAGCAGGGATTGCATACGCGCGGTTTCCTTTTCCGTCAGATCGTCCACGGCGTACCAGCGCATCACTGTTCCTCCATGTACTTACAGTCTGTTTTGTCCAGACCGAAGACCCGGCGCGTCAGGCTGATGCGCTGGCCGTTGCCTTCCTGGGCCATGCCCCCGTTTTTGAGAAACATGATGGGGTCGTGGTTCATCTTGCGCACCAGGGAGCCTACCAGGGCCTCCAGAGCCTCGCGGGTTTCCTCATCCACCGGGCCCAGGCGTTTGAGCGTCTTGGCCAGCTCTTCCTGCGCCATGCGTTCGCTGCGTTCGATAAGCGCCACAATGGTGGGCTGCACGTCCAGCGAAGACAGCCAGTGAGAGAAGGCCAGCACTTCCTCATTGACGATTTCCGCCGCTTTGGCGGCCTCGTCTCGGCGGGAGGCCAGGTTTTCTTCAACTACTTCTTTAAGGTCGTCGATATCGTAGAGGTAAACGTTGTCGAGGCCGTTGACGTCCGGGTCGATATCGCGGGGCACGGCAATGTCAATGAAGAACATGGGCCGGTTTTTACGGGCCTTGAGCACGGCGCGGATGTCGCGGGCGCGGATGATGGGCTCCTGCGAACCCGTGGAGGTGATGATGATGTCCACGCTGGTGAGGTGTTCGGCCATGCTGTCAAAGGGTACAGCGCGGCCTTGAAACTGGCGGGCCAGCTCCTGACCGCGAACCAGGGTGCGGTTGGCCACCAGAATTTCGTCAATGCCCGCCTGCAGCAGGTGCATGGCGGCCAGCTCGGCCATTTCGCCCGCGCCCACCAGCAGGGCCTTGTGCCCGTGCATGTCGCCGAAGATGCGTTTGGCAAGCTCCACGGCGGCATAGCTGATGGATACAGCGCTGGAGGCCACGGCCGTTTCGGTGCGCACGCGTTTGGCCACAGAGAAGGCCTTGTGCAGCAGCCGGTTGAGGATGACGCCCGTGGCGTGGCTCTGCACGGCTTTGCGGTAGGCGGTCTTGAGCTGCCCCAGAATCTGCGGCTCGCCCAGCACCATGGAATCAAGGCTGGAAGCCACGGAAAACAAATGCCGCACTGCCTCCAGATTCTTGTGCACATAGACATAGGGGGCCAGCTCTTCCACCCTGGCGCCGCGCGCGCCGGCCCAGCATTCCAGCATCTGGCCGGGCACGTCGCCCGTGCCCGCCGCCAGCAGCTCCACGCGGTTACAGGTGGAGAGTATCACGCTTTCGCTCACCGCGCCCGTACAGGGCAGGGCCCAGTGCTCAGGGTCGCAGCAGTTGACCAGGGCAAAGCGTTCGCGCACGTCAACACCGGCCGTGCGGTGGTTCAGGCCCACAAGAAAGATGTCGCAGTCCATAGCTATAGCCCAGTCAGCGCCGGATAAAGGCGTGGTGCGTTTCCATAAAGGTGTTGACCACCACAATGGAAAAAAGACAGAGGATGAAGATGAACACCGCCAGCTGCGCCGGTTTGCGGCCCCGCCAGCCCTTGGTGATACGGTTGTTGAACAGCACGGACAAAAGCGCCCAGATGACGATGCTGACAACCTCCTTAGGGTCGCCGGTCACCACGCCGCCGAACACGGGCTTGGCCCAGATAAGCCCCGCCACAATGCCCAGCGTGTAGAGTGGAAAGGCCGTGAGCACGGTAAGGGCGTTGATCCTGTCCAGCATGGACAGGGCGGGCATGTCCTGCCAGAAGCCTTTGACCGATTGCTTGCTTTTGATGCGGCCTTCCATAAACAGGAACAGCGCTCCGGCGGCAAAGGCCAGGGCCAGCAGGGCCAGACTCAGAAAGAGCGCGCCGATGTGCAGGGCGTAGAAGGGCGCCTTGAGCGAAGGCGGCACAGGCACTACGGCCCCCAGATAGGGGGCGGACATGGCAAAAAGCATGAGCCCCAGCGGCGCGGCGAAAACCAGGGGAACTTCCTGCTTGAGCTTGCCCCAGGCCGCTATGCCGCAGAGCACCACAAACCAGGCCATGAGCTGCAGATAGGCCCCCAGGCTCAGGCCGCCGGGCAAAGCCCGGTGAAAACCCAGAACCAGCATGCCGGTCTGGCACAGAAAACCGGCCACGGCCAGCCAACAGCCCGTACGCCGCCAGAGGGCGCTGCGCGCCAGCATGCCGGCAATGCCCGCCGTACTGGCCAGGCCATAGAGCAGCAGGGTGACGCCGGTGGAAATTTCAGGGGAGATCATGCAACAACTCCGCTAGATGCGCGTGCAGGGCCGGCGGCAGCGCTTCCTGCAGCCAAAGGCGGCAACGTTCCGTTTCGTTCCGCTCCAGCCACTGCTGCAAAGGGGATTCCGCCAGCTTACGGAATAATAGGGTATTCTGCCCTGTTTCCGCGCCCAGGGCAAGGATCAAAGGCCGCAGCCGCCCCATAAGGACGGCCATGCGCGCGCGCGGGACCAGCCAGGTTTCCAGCTCTCCCCGCCAGCGTCGGGCCAGGGCCGGGCTGGCTCCGCCGGTGGAAAGGGCTACGCCCAGAGGGGGGCGGCGGGCCACGGCGGGTGCCTGAAAGCCGCCTTCCTCCGGCGCGCTGGCACAGTTGCAGAGCACGCCTGCCCGACGGCACCAGGCGGCCACGCGGCGGTTTTCCGCGGTACTATTC
The DNA here is from genome assembly GCF_004309735.1 of Desulfovibrio legallii. Classification (NCBI taxonomy): domain Bacteria; kingdom Pseudomonadati; phylum Thermodesulfobacteriota; class Desulfovibrionia; order Desulfovibrionales; family Desulfovibrionaceae; genus Desulfovibrio; species Desulfovibrio legallii. The sequence continues at coordinate 64,582 of NZ_SIXC01000007.1, read as the reverse complement.
GTGGCGGCAAAAACCAGAACGCGGCCCGCCACATCCTTTTCCGTGCAGGCGCGCCGGGCAAAACACACCCGTGCGTCGCGCAGCAGGGGGGCAGCGGCTGCCGCGGGCGGGGCCGTATCCAGCACCAGCACCGAGGCCGGGCCGCAGTCCAGCAGGCCCGCAAGTTTGCGCCTGCCCACCTGCCCCAGGCCCACCACCAGACAATGGCGGCCCTCCAGAGCGAGAAAAACGGGGTAGAGCGGAGCATTGTGCGTCATGGCGACCCTGGGTTGGCAGAAGAGCTGCAGCCGTAAGGGTAGCGCACGAAGCGCCGTTTGCAAAGGGGCGGGCCGTCAGCATCCTGACGGCGACAATCGTTCAGCCCGGATTGGGTTGTAAATTTGTCTATAATATACTGTTATTATATGAAAAAATATTTTAGGCACATCCTTTGCTTACTGGCGGCAAGCGTCTTTGCAGACCCTGCGGGCACAGACAGCCCTGCCGTAGTGTACGCGGGACAGCGCCTGAGGGTTTTGTAAAAAATTCAAGTATAACTTGAAATATGTACCGGGAAGATGCGGGAGGAACCATGAAGACCCTGTTTTCCATGCCCATAAATCTGACGGGCAAGGTCATGGACATGCAGTTGCAGCGGCAGAATATCATTGCCGGCAACATCGCCAACGTGGAAACCCCGCGCTACAGGCCGCGCGAGCTGACTTTTGAAAAAGAGCTGCAGGCGGCTCTGGGCCTGGATGCCGAAGGCAAACTGAGCCTCACCAGCAAGGCCCACATGCCCACGGCCTTTGACCCCAATACCTTTGGACCGGAATGGGACAAAGAGCTCAAGCCCCGCGTCATCCACGGCGAGGACAGGGTCAATATTGATAAAGAAATGGCCCGGCACGCCAAAAACCAGCTGCAATACACGGCGTTGACCCAGATCATGGCCAAGTCTTTTGAAGGGATCAGCTCCGTCATTCAGGACGGCAAGCAGGTGTAACGCCGCGCTTGAGGGAGGTTAGTCATGGATTTTCTTACAGCATTCGACATCAGCGCTTCGGGCCTTGCAGCGGACCGCACGCGCATCAATACCATTTCCATGAACCTGGCCAACGCCAAAACCACCCGCACGCCCCAGGGCGGCCCTTACCGGCGGCGCAGCGTGCTGCAGCAGACCGCGGATGTGGATGATCCCTTTTCCATCCATATGCGTTCGGCTCTGGACCGGGAGGTCAAAGGCGTGCGCGTTATGGCCGTGACCGTAGACAACCGCCCGCTCAAGCGCGTCTACGAACCGGGGCACCCGGATGCCGACGCTCAGGGATATGTGTCCTACCCGGACATCAACGTGGTGGAGGAGATGGCCAACCTCATGACCGCCCAACGCAACTATGAAGCCAACGTCACCACGGCGGAGGCGCTTAAGGGCATGTACGTCAAGGCTCTGGAAATAGGCAAATAACGCGGTATGCCGCCGCGCCGGACGGAGAAAAGCATATGAGCATCCAGACAGTGGGCATGCGGGCGTACAGCGACGCCCTGCGGCATTTCACCCAGGTGCAGAGTTCGTTGCAGCAGGGTGCGCCCGTGAGCAGCGAAACCCTTTTTGCCAAAACTCTGGACCAGAGCCTTTTGCGCGACACCGTGGACAAAGGGGAAAATTTCGGCGCGCAGGCCGACTTCATCGCCTATCCCACCCAGGCCCACACGCCCGCAGCTCCGGCCAACAGCTTTACAGACACGGCCAAACAGTCCCTCAACCGCGTCAATGAGCTGCAGCAGGCCAAAGACCAGGCTATTGTGGACTTTGCCTCGGGCCGCAACCAGAATGTGCACGAGCTTATGATCACCATGCAGAAATCCAGCCTGGCCATGAAGCTCACCACCGCCGTGCGCGGCAAGGTGCTGGAAGCGTACAAAGAACTTTCCAAAATGCAGTTCTGACGCCATCTTTCATGCTTCTTCACACACGGTAAGGCGGCCCCGCCATCCTCCGGTGGGCGTCGCCTTTTTTGCGTGCGGCTGCGAGCTGATCCAGCAGCGAGGCGAGGGCCGCCCTGTCGGGATTTTTCAGAAGGCCTGGCGTGTTGGCGCATAACGGTTGCTGCGCGTTGCCTTAAAGGTGATCGGCTCTAGGAAATTGCCGTATTTTGGCACAAAGATTGCTTAATAATTGCCGGACACGCCTTGGTGTCGAAAAATTAGCGCACCCCTGCGCAGGAGCGGACCATGCCGGCTTTTCTTACCCAACTCCTGGCCTCCTTCAAAAATTTCTGGACGCGCCTGCAGACATGGCAGCGTTTTGCCCTTTTGGGCGGCATAACGGCCCTCATGGCCGGGGCCCTGGGCCTTTCGGTCTGGCTGAGCCGGCCGGACTACCGCGTGCTCTATTCCAACCTGGGACCCGAAGACGCCGGCGTGGTGCTCAAGGCTCTGCAGGCCGACAAAGTTCCCTATAAAATTGCCGACAAAGGCGGCACCATCATGGTGCCCAAGGAAGCCGTGTACGACCAGCGCATCAAGATCGCCGGCGAAGGCGGCCTGGTGGGGCAAGGCATCGGCTTTGAGATTTTTGACAAGATCAAGGTGGGCCAGACGGACTTTGTGCAGAAGGTCAACTACACCCGCGCCCTGCAAGGGGAGCTGGCCCGCACCATCAGCGAATTTCCCAGTGTGGAAAGCGCGCGCGTGCACCTGGTCATCCCCCGGCGCAGCCTGTTTGTGGAAGAGCGGCAATCGCCCTCAGCCTCGGTGGTGCTCAAGCTCAAGCGCCCCAGCGCCAAGCCGGACCAGAAGGAAATCAACGCTGTCGTCAACATGATGCTTATGGCCGTGGAAGGGCTGGACAAAGGCCACCTTTCCATTACGGACAACGGCGGCAAGGTGCTCTATCAGCCGGAGGAAGACAGCCTGGCCGGCATGAGCACCACGCAGATGGAATACCGCAACCAGATGCAGCGCAACCTGGAGCGCCGCATTGAAGAAATGCTCCAGCCCATCTTCGGCCCCGGCCGGGTCATCGCCAAGGTTAATGCCGAGCTGGATTTCAGCCAGAAGACCATCCGGCGTGAGCTCTTCGACCCGGAAAAAACCGTGGTGCGCAGCGAACAGCGCAGTGAGGAATCCCAGCAGGGCCGTGCCAACCTGGAGGCCGGCTCCCCGGACGTGAACTTTCGCGGCGACGGCATCACGGGCTCTGTGTCCGACCAGAACGGCAGCCGTGAAACCCGCACCACCAACTACGAAATAAACAAGGAAGAGCAGCAGATCGTGGCCAATGTGGGCGACGTGCGCCGCCTGACGGTTGCGGTTCTGCTCGATGGGACGTATGAGAAGAGCAACGGCGCCTGGACTTTTGTGCCGCGCAAGCCTGAAGAGGTTGAGCGCGTGCGGCAGCTCGTATCCAACGCCGTGGGGCTGGACACGGGGCGCGGCGACTCCCTGGAGGTAAGTTCCGCTCCCTTTGCGGATTCGGAACCGCCCAAGGATCCCAATTTCGCCGACATGCTGGCCGACTATGCGGAACGTCTGGGCAAGCCCCTGCTTAAGGCGCTGCTGGCCTTCCTTTTCCTCATGCTTATTGTGCGGCCCGTGGTGCTGGCGCTGATCCGGCCCAAGGTGGAGGCCGGCGAAATGGTGGAGGGGCTGGAAGGCCTGCCCGCCGCCGAAGAGCAGCTTGCGCTCTACGAGGCCCTGGAAGAAAAAGCCAAGACCGACGAAGAAGCCCCGCAGGAAGAGGACGACGACGAGCTTATTTACAAAGATATTGAAGCCCTCAAGGCGCACATCTTCACCCTTTCCGACAACCATATGGAGCAGGTGGTGACCTTGGTGCGCGGCTGGATGAAAAACGATGCAGCAGCCTAAACAGCAAAAAACGGCGCGTCTGCCCGCCGCTAGCAGCGGCGCGGCCCCCTCGCTCACGCAGTTGCGGGCGCTGCGCCTGGCGCAGAAAGAGAGCAACCAGCGTATTGAGGAACTGAAAATGCGGCTTTTTCGCATTACAGAGCAGCATATGGACCAGGCCGTACGTTTGGTGCGGCGCTGGATGACGGACAAGGAATGAGCGTCCGGGGCCTTTGGCGTGCCCCCGGTGAAGGAGTTGGGACATGGAGTTGACCGGCAAACAGCGCATTGCTGTGCTCTTGCTCGCCATGGGCGACAAGTTTACGGCCGACGTGTTCAAGCGCATGGACCGGCAAGAGATTGCCGAAATCTCCAAGGCCATTGTAGAGCTGGAGCCCGTGCCGCGCGAAACCGTTGAGGAAGTGCTGCGCGAGTTTCACGAATCCCTGGTAGAGGGCGTGGACATGATCGCCGGCGGTTCCGACACCCTCAAGCGCCTGCTGGTCAAGAACGTGGACCCCGAAACCACCAAGTATATTCTGGATTCCCTCAATCTGGACACGGGACCGGCTCCTTTCCGCGAGCTGGAGCAGGTCAGCCCCCGGTTGCTGGCGCAGATCCTGCGCAACGAACACCCCCAGACCCTGGCCCTCATCCTTGGGCACCTCAACCCCGACCAGGCCGCCAATTTGTTGACAAACCTGCCTGCGGGCGTGCGGGCCGAAGTGCTTATGCGTCTGGCCCGGCTGGAGGCCGTGCCTGAGGATATGCTTATGGAAGTGGACAGGGTGCTCACCAGCCAGCTCATCGCCATGGGCGGCAAGGAAGGCAAAAAGGTGGGCGGCGTGCAGTCCGTGGCAGAAATCCTCAACGCTGTGGACCGTGCCACCGAAGAGGAAGTGCTTTCGGAAATTGAAGAAGACTCCGCCCAGATGGCTGAAGACATCCGCAACCTCATGTTTGTCTTTGAGGACTGCAAGAATATTGACGACCGCGGCATGCGCGAACTGCTCAAGGAAGTGCCCAACGAACAGCTGACCCTGGCCCTGCGCGGCGCCAGCGACGAACTGAAGGAAAAGTTCTTCAAAAACATGTCGGAGCGTGCCGGCAACATGATCCGCGAAGAGCTGGAATTTATGGGCCCCACCAAACTTTCGGACGTAGAGGGCGCACAGCAGGATATCGTCAAGATCGTGCGCCGCCTGGAAGGAGAAAACAAACTTGTCGTCAGCCGCGGTGCGGGCGACGTCTTTGTGTAGCCCCACCGCTCACTTCTAACCTGGATACGTCGTCATGGCCTCGGACCAACTGCGCAAAAAATGGGGCACTGTCTTCATGGGCGAGCGGGAAGCCTCCGAGGCCCAGCTCGATGCCCTGCAAGAACCGGCCCTGCGCCAGCGCCGCCGGCAGCAGCAGGAGGAAGACTACCTGGCGCGGGTGCGCGCCAGAGCCGAGGAGCGCGCGCGGGAAATTCTGGGGGCCGCCTATGCCGAGCGTCAGAAGGTGCTGGACGAGGCCCGCGACGAAGCCGTGGCCGCCGCCAAGGCGCTGACCCATGAGGCGACAGAGCTGCGGGACCATGCCCGTGCGGCCCAGGAAGCGGCGCGGCAGGAACGCGAATCGGCCGTACAGCTGCGGGAAGAAGCGGCCCGCCTGCGCGAGGCCGCCCATGACGAGGGCTTTCAGGCCGGTATGGACGCCGCCGGAGCAGAACTGACCGCCTTTCGGCAGGAGCTGGGCCAGAGCCTCGCCACGCTGCTGCGCCGTCTGGAAAAGCGTCAGGACGCCCTCTGCGCCTCCTGGCGCGAAGATCTGACGGCTCTGACCCTGGCCGCCGTGGAGGCGGGCACGGGCTGGCTGCTGCACAGCGAGCATGAGGCCGTTCTGCGCCGTTTGGTGCTGGAGGCCGTCAACCTGCTGGAAGATCGCACCAGCATCAGCGTGCGCGTGCACCCTGATGACGAGGCCTCTGTGGGCGGATTGTTTCAGGCCGCGCGGGAGCGTGCGCCCGAACTGCGTCAGTGGGTGGTCACGGGCGACCCGAACCTGGAACCCGGCGATCTGGTGGCGGAAAGCGGCAGCGGCAGCGTGGATTGCCGCCGGGCCTATTTCAGCGATATGGTGGCGGGCGTGCTGACCCACCTGACCCTGCCCCAGCGCCCCGAAGAAGCTGCGGAAGCCGCCGCCCTGGGTGACCTTGTGGCTCAGGAGGCGGCGCGTCTGGCCGCGCCGGACGCCCCTGCGGGAGCAGAATCCCCTGCTGCAGCAACCCTACACGCGGTGGCGCCGGAGGCCGCGCCTGCAGCTCCGGAAGGACCTGCCAGCGAACTTTCCGCCCCCGACGCGCCTTTGTCGCAACCTGCGGCCCCGACGGCTTCTTTGGAACAGGGTATTCCCCCTGTCGCGCCGGGACCGACTTCTCAGACCGCTGCGCCCCCGGCAGACAGCTCTTTGTCCGCGCCTGCCGCATCCGGCACTATGCCTGCAGAACTCCCCGCCACGGACCCCTCCGCGCCGGACCCTCACACGGCGACTGTGGCGGCATCCGCCGTGCCTTCTGAGTCCCCTTCCGTTGCCGCAGCAGCAGAATCCCAAAGTGTGCCGCCTCTGGACGAACCTCTGGCGCCAGAAACGGCTGGCGCTGCGCCGTCGGCCCCTGCTGCCGCGCCCTCTGTGGACGGTGCCGGCGCTGCTGTTTCCGCCGGAGCGGACGCCGCTGCGCCGTCGGCCCCGGCGGAAACCGTCACGCCTTCCGGTCTGGCCGCGTCGTCCGGTTCAGGTGTGTTGCCTTCCGCCGCAGCAGCGCCGCAGCAATCGGGACCGTCCTCAGCGCATCCGGCCGCAGCGGTTGCGGCCGAACCCAGCCTCGCCGAACTGGAAGAAGAACTTTTTCCGCTGGAAGAAGACGATGCGGCCCGCAACGTGCTCACTCAGGGCGGCTTTCTGCCCGGTGCGGACCATGAACGCTGAGGGGGCGGCATGAAGCTGGACCCGCAAGCCTGCGCCAAACTGCTGCGCGCCGGCGACCCCGTGCGCCTTTACGGCAAGGTCAACAAGGTGGTGGGCCTGGTGGCCGAGGGCAGCGGCTTGCGCGCCCCCTTGGGCGCGGTCTGCCACATGTTGCCTGACGACGGGGAAGAAAGCGGCATTGCGGCCGAGGTGGTGGGCTTTCGCGACGGCAATCTGCTATTCATGCCCTATGGGGACATGCGCGGTATCCGCCCCGGCAGCCGCATCCGCAACACCAGCCTTCCTCCGGTCTTTCCCGTAGGGCCGGATTTGCTGGGCCGGGCTTTTGACGCCTTTGGCACGCCCCTGGACGCCGGGCCGCCCGTGAGCGCGGAAATATACACCTCGCCCCTGCCCGTAGGGGAGGCCGCGCGGGCCGATTTCTCCCGCCAGATGGAAGAACAGCGGCCGTTTGCGCCCACATGGGCGGCGGAGGCCCGCCAAAACTGGCAGCCGGAGCTGGCCCCCATCTATACCGACCCGCCGAGCCCCCTGCAGCGCCCCCGCATCACGGACATTCTGGACGTGGGCGTACGTTCGGTGAACAGCCTGCTCACCTTGGGCAAGGGCCAGCGCGTGGGCATCATGGCCGGGTCCGGCGTGGGCAAATCCACCCTCATGGGCATGATGGCCCGTTACACCCGCGCGGACGTTAACGTCATTGCCCTTATCGGCGAACGCGGCCGCGAAGTGGTGGAGTTTATGGAGCGCGACCTGGGCCCCGCGGGCATGGCCCGGTCCGTGCTGGTCATCGCCACCTCCGACCAGTCTCCTCTGGTGCGCATGCGCGCGGCCTATGCGGCCACCGCCGTGGCGGAATACTTTCGCGACAAGGGCATGGACGTGCTCCTGATGATGGATTCCGTCACCCGCTTCGCCATGGCCGCCCGCGAAGTGGGACTGGCCGTGGGCGAACCCCCCACCACCAAAGGCTACACCCCCTCGGTTTTCGCCCAGCTGCCCAAGCTGCTGGAGCGGGCCGGGCGTTCGGCTTCGGGCACCATTACCGGCATCTATACCGTGCTGGTGGACGGCGACGACTTTACCGAACCCATTGCCGACGCCGTGCGTTCCATCCTGGACGGCCATATTGTGCTCACCCGCGACCTGGCCGACCAGGGGCACTTTCCCGCCATCGACGTGCTGCGCTCCATCAGCCGTCTGCGTTCGGACATTTGTCAGCGGCAGGACGTGCAGGCGGGCCGTGTGGTTACCCGCCATATGAGCACCTTCCGCCGGGTGGAGGATATGGTCAATATCGGCGCTTACGCCAAGGGCTCCAACCCGGAAATCGATGCCGCCATAGTCAAGATGCCCGCCATCAACGCCTTTCTTCAGCAAGACGTGGGCGACCCTCAGAATCTGGAACAGAGCATGGCCCTGCTGCGCGCTCTGGCCGATATGCCTGCCTCCCCTGTGCCTGTTGCGGAGGCGTAAGCGCAACAGGGCTGTCCGGTGCAGCGCCGGAGTGGGGTTTACTGAACATAGTAAATAATTTTTATAAATTAACTGAATTTTATGTACAGATAATATATGGTAAACTATATAATTAAAGAATTTTGTTACAGCCATCGGTTTGCTGTTGCAGCCTGATCCAAAGAATAAAAGTTTCAGGGGAGGAGGCGCGGCAGCCCCTTTTTCAAACGGGTTCTTCCCCGCAAAGCGTCGCGGCTCTGCACGGCCCCAAGGGGCTGCGACGAAAAAACTTGCGCTTTTCGGCACATGCGCTTGAAGGCCGTGGCGGCCTGTGCTAGCGTCAAAGACGTACCCGGCCCGGCACGCCGTGTCCGGGACCAATTCGGGCACATCTGCGCCAGGGGAGCCGCCATGTCCCTCAGCCGTTTGCTGGGCTTTTTTCTGCCTTCCGCCAAACGCCAGGAGCGGTCCGAAGTCCGTTCGCCCGACGAGGCCGAGCGGCTTTTTGCCTTGCGACACCATTCCTTCAAACTTTTCCTTACGGCCTGGAATACCTTTCAGGAAACAATGGCCGATGTGGAATATACCCTTTGTTGCGACCATCCTTTTGGCCTCTACCGGGTGCGCGCCCTGTGCACCAAGGTGGCCACCCAGGTCTTTCAGTGCATCCAGCAGCTGGAGCGGCTGGACCCAGGCCCCTGCGCCGCGCTGTACGAGCGCTTTGACCAGTTGCAGAAGCTGGTGGCCTGTGAGGTCTACGAGCCGGAATCCTGTTTGCTGGGGCCCTTGACCCTGCCCCTGGGCCAGGGGCAGGGGGCGTTGCACGAGGCCCAGGTGGATCCGGCCACACTGCGGCTGGAGGCCTTGCGCGGGCGCTTTCCTGAGGCTGTGCCGCAGGGCTTTGTCCTCACCGGCGCAGGCTGTCGGCATTTTTTCCAGCACGGCGACCTGCAGAGCGAAATCAACCGGCGCATCCAGGCTGCCGGGGGGCTTGCCCCCATGCATCTGGCCAAACTTTCCCGCCAGCTGGGCCAGTTGGTGGAGGCCACCCCCTTGCCGGAGGAACTGAGCGACGCGATTCTGACGGAAGTGGCGCGGCTGCGCCAGGGCTGCGATCCCGCGTCCATGCGGCTGTTGCTGCGTGGCCGGGTCTGGCCGCCCGAAGCCCCCACGGAAGAAGGCTGCGGCATGGTGCTCTGGGGACCGCCCGTGCCCCTGGACGCGCCGGACGCGGCCATTCTGGAGGCTGTGCACAAAACTCTGGCCGGCAAACAGCGCGCTCAGGCCCTGGTCTACCGTCGGGCGCGCGGGCTTACGGAGGGCGGGGCAGGGCTGTGCGTCACCTGCCTGGCGGTGGAGGCAGGCTGCTGGGGGGGGCTGGTGCAGTCCGCCGCGCCTTTGCGCCCGGAGAGCCCTTACGTCCACGTCTACGCCTGTGAGGGCCTGCCACAGGATCTGGAATATTCTGCCTTGCCCGTGGATACGGCGCAGGTAACCCGTGCCGCGCCGCAGCGCGTGGTGGAGCGTCATCCGCACCGGGTGTTGCGCCCTGTGCTGGACGAGGCCACGGCGCTGCAGGCGGCCCGTCTGGCCCTGGAGGTGGAAGAAGCCGAGGGCGCGCCCCAGGCCGTCACCTGGGTGCGCACGCCAGCGGGGCAGGCGCGGCTGCTCATGACCCGTCCCATGGTCCGCCCTCCGGCCGCGCTGCCGGAGGAAGCCGCGCCCCCGCCGGAGCTGGACGACGCCATATTGCTGGAAGGGGGCTTTACGGTCAATCCAGGCAGAACCTGGGGCCCGGCCTGGGTGGCGCGTCGCTGGGACGACGCCCGGCGTTTCCCCACGGGCGGCATCCTGGTGCTGCCGGACGACAACTACATGTGGGGCGCGCTTATTGACCGTGTGGCCGGGCTGGTGGTGGAGCGCGGTTTTCAGGGGTCGCGCCTGGCCTCGCTGGCGCGGGAGTTTGGCAAGCCCGCCGTGTTTGGCATGGCCTGGGCCACGGAAGTGGTGGAGAACGGCCAGCCCGTGACCCTTTGCGCGGACCTGCGCACGGTCTACATGGACCGCCGCGAAGCCGTGCTGCCCAACACCCCGGCGGGGAAGGACTATATGCCCGGCAGCCCTGTGTACCGCATTCTGCAGAACGCCTCGCGCCATATTCTGCCCCTGACTCTGGAGGTGGACAGTGTGGACTTCAAAGCCGCCAACTGCGCCACCTACCACGATATCGGGCGTTATTGCCATGAGCGGGCCGTGAGCGCCATGTTCAGCCTGGGCGCGGCCAAGGCCTACGCGCCGCAGCGGGTCAAGCAGCTTCGGGACAAAGTGCCCAAACAGTTCTGGGTGGTAAACCTGAGCGACGGCTTTCGCGTGACGCCGCCGGGGCCGGTCATCGACGTGGAGGACATCGCCTCGCGCCCCATGCTGGCCCTGTGGCGCGGCATGAACGCCTGGCCCTGGCAGGGGCCACCGCCCGTGGATGGCAAAGGCTTTTTGTCCGTACTGTTTGAGGCCACGGCCAATCCGCATCTGGACCCGGCCTCGCAAACGGCGTATTTCACTGAAAAGAACTATTTTTTGGTTTCGCGCGATTATTGCAGCCTGCACTCGCGCTTTGGCTTTCATTTTGTTTCGGTAGAGGCGCGGCTTTCCGAGCGCGTTTCCGAAAACTATCTGAATTTTCAGTTGCGCGGCGGCGCTGCGGATATTGAGCGTCGTATGCTGCGAGTGCGTTTTGTGGCCGATATCCTTTGGGAATTCGGCCTGGCTCCGGCCCTGCATAACGACGCCGTGAGCGCCACCCTCAAGGGCTTTGAACCGGAGGAAGGCGCGCGTCTGCTGGCCGTGGCCGGCTATATGACCATCCACACCCGCCAGCTGGACATGATCATGCAGGACGCGGCCCAGGTGGCTGTCCGGCGGGAAGAAATGCTGCAGCACTGCCGGGCCTTGTACCGGGGCGAACCGCTCAGCGGATCACCGGCCAGGGACGCAGCGCAAAAGGCCGCGTCCGTGACCGCCGCGCCCGACGGCGGGGAGGGAAACTGATGTCTGTGGTGGCCGCCGCGCCCCTGCGCGGGTACAAAGTCATCTATCGCCGCCTGTTGGCGACCCTGCTGCTCATGGCCCTCACGCCTCTGGTGGCGCTGGGGCTGTTTTGCCTGGACCGCCTGGGGGCTATTTATGATGAAAAGATCAGCGCGGGCATTGAGGCTGTCATCAGCAGCAAGCACCGCGCCCTGGACACCTTCATGGTGGAGCGTGTGGCCCAGATCAAAACGCTGGCCTTCACCCACAGCTATGAAGAACTGAGCGACCCCGCGCGCCTGAGCGCCATTTTCAGCGTCATGCAGTCCAACAGCCGCTCCTTTGTGGATGTGGGCATCATCGGCATGGACGGCAGACATGTGGCCTATGTGGGGCCCTTTGACCTGCGCGCAGCCAATTATATGGAAGCCGACTGGTTTGGGGAGGTGCTGCGCAAGGGCGTGTATGTGAGCGACGTGTTTCTGGGCTACCGCCATGTGCCGCACTTTATTGTGGCCGTACTGCGCCATGTGGGCGGGCGGAGCTTCATTCTGCGGGCCACCATCGACATGGACGCCATCGACGCCCTGCTGCGCCGCGTCTACTCCGGCCCGCACAGTGACGCTTTCATTGTCAATTCCAAGGGCGTACTGCAGACCGCCTCCCGCTACCACGGCGGCATCATGAGCCGCTTTGACCAGCCCCTGCCGCCGACGGGCCGGGCTGGCGTGGTCACCAGCCGCATCACCACGCCGGACGGACAGGAAATGCTCAGCGCCATGATGCCCCTGGAATCCATGCCCTGGGTGCTGGTGGTGCTGGACGACGTGCGTGAAAGCCTGCGCCCCTTGCGGCAGCTGCGGGCTCTCATCACCTTCTTTATGCTTTTGGGCGGGGCGCTGGTCTGCGTGGGGGCGGAGCTCTGCACCAGGCGGATGGTGGCCTCGCTGGAGGCCGCAGACCACCGCCAGGCCCACATAGACGCGCGCATGCTCCAGTCCAGCAAGATGGCGGCCCTGGGCAAGATGGCCGCCGGCGTGGCCCACGAGGTCAACAATCCCCTTATGCTTATTCAGGAAAACGCCGGTTGGATCCGCGACCTGCTGGAGGACGAAGACCCGGCAAAAATGAAAAATTACAAAGAAATTTCAGAGAGTACGGAAAAGATTGAGCAACATGTCAAGCGGGCCAAGGGTATTACCCAACGCATGCTCGGTTTCGGCCGCCGCATGAACCCAGGTCGGACGGAAATCCTTATTAACTCCTTGCTGGACCAGGCCGTGGACATGCTCAAAACCGAGGCCACGGGCCGCAATATCGCCATTGTCAAAGAATACGACAGTCAGACGCCGGTCATTCTTTCCGATCCGGCCCAGCTGGAGCAGGTCTGCATCAATATCATCGACAACGCCATTGACGCTATGGGCAAGGACGGCAGCCTGACCATCCACACCCGGCCCCATAAGGACGGGGTACAGGTGCTCTTTACAGATACCGGCCCCGGCATGGATCAGACTACCATGAAACAGATTTTTGACCCCTTCTTTACGACCAAAAAGGTGGGGGAGGGCACGGGCCTGGGCCTGGCCATCTGCTTTACCATTCTGGAAAAACTGGGCGGGCGCATTGAGGTGCGCAGCACCCCCGGCGAGGGCAGCACTTTTATCGTCACCCTGCCGGCGGAACCGCCCCAGGCCGCGGTGGAAGCTCCCGTCCAGGACGAAAACGAAGACGCGGGCACGCTGTAAGCGGGGGGTCGCCCCAAACGGCGGACGACAAAAACGGCAACAGCGGCAAACGTGGCAAGGAGGCCCCATGCGCGCACTGTTTGTGGACGACGAAGTGGAATTTCTGGATCTCATGCACAAACGCCTGACCCGGCGCGGCATGGAGGTAGTCACCGCCCCGGACGGCAAAACGGCCCTGGACCTTTTGGAGGCCTCTCTTCAGCCGGGGGGCGCCGCCTTTCAGGTGGTGGTCATGGACGTGCGCATGCCCGGCATGGACGGGCTGGAAACTCTGCGCCATGTGAAGGAAAAAGCCCCCGGGCTGCCCGTTATCCTGCTGACGGGGCACGCTTGCATGGGCGTGGCCGTACAGGGGCTGGATCTGGGCGCGTATGATTATATGCTCAAGCCCGTGGCCATCAGTGAGCTGATCATCAAGATGGAAGAAGCGGTCCGCTCCGCTGCAAGCTGATGGCTGTCCTCAATGCTCTGCGCCGTTGGCTGGGCCGCGGTTCTGCCGAGCCGGATCCGGAGGCCCAGGCCCGGGAGGAGGCGCTCAAAGCCCGCCTCAGAGAGCGCTGCGCGCGCTTCCGGCGGCTGCTTGCGTCCAACAAGAGCGCCCTTGAGGCCATGAGCGAAGTGGAGGAGCGGTTGGCTAGTCCGCGCCCCTTTGGCATGGACTCGGTGCAGGCCGTCTGTACCCGCGCCGTCACGGCGGTGTTCCAGATGGTGCGTGAGCTCAACGCTCTTTCCGACAATGCCTACCTGCCTCTGCAGGAAGCCTTTGAGCGCATCCGCGCCCAGATGGAGGCCCTGTTGGAGGAGCCGCCGCACCCAGAGGGGCCGCTGGTGTTGCCCCTGCCGTTGGTCCGGCTGGAAGATATGCCGCAGGTGGGCGGCAAAATGGCCAATCTGGGCGAAGTGGCGGCCCATGCGGGCCTGCCGGCGCCCGACGGCTTTGCCGTTACCGTAGCGGCGTATTACCGCTTTATGGAATACAGCGGCCTGCGCGAGGAGCTCAGCCGCCGCATCCAGGCTACAGATATGCAAAGTCTGGACGCGGTGTTCAGCCTCTCCGCCGCGCTGCAACAAGCCGTGCTGGCCGCGCCCCTGCCTCCGGAACTGGAAAAAGCCATGACAGAACAGGTGGCGGTCATACAGGCGCGGACAGAAGGGGAGCTGCTTCTGGCCCTGCGCAGCAGCGCCGTGGGCGAAGACGCCCTGGGCGTGACCTTTGCCGGACAGTACCGTTCAGAACTGAACGTGCCGCCCGAAGAAGTCTGCGAGGTCTGGAAGGAGATTGTGGCCAGCAAGTACGCCGTCACGGCCATGAGCTACCGTTTTCAGCACGGCATTCCGGACGACGCCGCGCCCATGAGTGTGGGGGTGCTGGCCATGGTGCCTTCGGCCGCGGGCGGCGTAGTCTACAGCCGCGACCCTGTGGCCGCCGCCAGAGGGGAGGAGCGCGTGGTGATCAACGCCGTGCCGGGCCTGGCCAAGGCCGTGGTGGACGGGGCCGTGACGCCGGACGTCTTCGCTTTCAGTCATGAGCACCCGCCGCGTCTGCTGCGCAAAGATCTGGCGGGCCGGAAGTCCAGCCTTACGGATGCCCAGGCCGCAGAGCTGGCCCAAATGGCCCTGGCGCTGGAAGAGTATTATGCCGAACCCCAGGACGTGGAGTGGGCCCTTGATGCCCGCACGGGCCGCTTGACGGTTCTGCAGAGCCGCCCCCTGCACGGGCTGGAAGCCGTGGCCGCGGCGGACGCCGCTCAGGAGGCGCTGCCCGAAGGGCTTGTGGTCCTGGCGCGGGGCGGCGTGGGCGTGAGCCCCGGCGTGGCCTTGGGCCAGGCCGTGGTTGCGCGTAAAGAGGCGGACATGCTCTCCTTTCCCAAGGGCGGCATCTTGGTGGTGGAACGCGCCCTGCCGCGCTGGGCGCCCCTGCTTTCGCGCGCGGCCGGGCTTGTCAGTGAAACCGGCGGTATGGCCGGGCATCTGGCTTCGGTGGCGCGGGAATATGGCGTGCCCGCTCTGTGCGGCCTTGCCGGGGCCTGCAGCCTGCTGGAAAAGGCCGGAGAAGTGACCCTGGACGCCGGACGCAACGCGGTTTTCGCCGGGCTGCAGTCACAGCTGGTGCCCGCCCTGGCGTCCAAACCCAACCTTATGGCGGGCAGCCCCGTGTACCAGCGCCTGGCGGCTTTGGCCAGGCTGATGGTGCCGCTGCGGCTGCTGGACCCGGAAGCGCCGGAATTCGCGCCGGAGTATTGCCGAAGTCTGCACGATATCACGCGCTTCTGCCACGAAAAATCTGTGGAGCTCATGTTTAGCGACAATGCCGGTCTGCCCGGCCAGATGGGTAAGCAACTGCGGGTGGGGGTCAAGCTGCAGTACTGGCTGGTAGACATGGGCGGCGGCTTTACGGAGCCGGTCACCGGGCCGGTAGTGGAGCTTGAACAGATCGCCAGCCTGCCCATGCTGGCCCTCTGGGACGGCATGGTCGCCGTGCCCTGGGCCGGGCCGCCGGCCGCCAGCGCTTCGGGATTCATGAGCGTCATGATGGAAAGCGTCATGAATCCCGACCTGGAAAGCACGGCCCCCAACGCCATGTCGCAGCGCAACTTTTTTATTATTGGCAGCGGCTATATGCTGTTGCAGGCCCGGTACGGCTACCATTTCTGCACAGTGGAAAGTCAGGCCGGACCGGATGGGTATGAGAATTTTGTCAGCTTCCAGTTCAAGGGCGGGGCGGCGGACAGCCAGCGGCGGCGGCTGCGCGCGGCCATGCTGGCGGATTTGCTGGAGGGGCGCGGCTTTCGTGCGGACGTGAAGGACGATTCGCTTTTTGCCGTGGCCGAGGGCGAAGCGGCAGAAGCGGTGCTGCGCAAGACGCGCCTTTTGGGCTATCTGCTTATCCACACCCGGCAGGTAGACATGATCATGCTGGACGCGGGCCGGGCCGCGGCCCTCAGGGAAAAGCTGTCTGCGGACATGGACGGCCTGGCCGACCGACCGCTGCCCTGTCGCTGACCTCACACCCAACAGCCCGGATGAAAAACTGTCCTTTGGAGACGCCTTATGCCCTATGTCAACATCAAGGTCACGGGCGGCGCGGAAGCGCCCACCACGGAACAGAAAGCGGAACTCATTCAGGGCGTGACCGATCTGCTGGTCCGCGTGCTGGGCAAAAACCCCGCCACCACTGTGGTGGTCATTGACGAGGTGCCCATGGAAAACTGGGGCATCGGCGGCGCTGCCGTTGCCTGCCGGCGGCAGCAGCGCTGCTGATGCGCGGGCGGCGGCTGGTTCAGGGCTTTTCCCGCCAGCGCCGGGCAAGCGCGCCGAACGCCCTGACCACATCCGCATAGGCCGTTTCCGCACTGGCGTCAAAGGCGTTTGCTTTTCGGCTGGTCAGGATCAGCACGGCGCGCAGACCGTGTTCCGAATAGAACGGTTTTGCGAAATAGGAACGGACGCCTTGCGGCGCGAACAAAGCCCAGTCAATGGATTTAACGCTGTCCAGCGTGTCTTCCACCATGAGCGAATGTAGGCCGAAGCGTTCCACATCCTGCGCAATGGTGCCTTCATAGGCGTGCTGCATGCCCCATTCCAGGCTTTCAAAGACCTTTCCCACCCCATAGACGGCCACCCGTCCGCTGTTCATCTGGATATGTGAGAGCATAAGGCCGTCCACTTCCGGGCCGCAGGTGGCGTACAGGTCCTCCAGGGCCGGGCGCAATTCGCCCGGTTGGAGGGCCGCCAGGCCGTCGTCCGCCACGGGCTGCAGCCTGGGGTCCACGCTGATCAGCGCGGCCCGTACCACCTGCAGGTCCTGGCCGCCCCATAAGGTCAGTCGCGCATGGGCGGAAAACAGCCCTCGCTCCCCATTGCCCAGCAGCAGCTTACCGGCCCATGCGTCGTGCTCCACCGCTTTGCCCGCCGCACGGAAGAACTGCGCGCGCTGTTCTTCCGGCACCACATCCTCCAGGGTCAGTTGTCGCCCGGTCTGGTCTTCGCCGATAAACAGCGCCCGCGCCGCGTCATTGGCGTCGGCAAGCCGGCGGCTTTTACTGTCGACCGTGAAAACAGGGTAATCCGCATCGCCCACCCGCATGCGCAGTTGGGCCTTGTAGCACTCCGATTCGTAGCCGCCGGGCAAAAAGGCTTCTTTTAAAAAGCCACTGTAAATATCCTGCTCTGGTTCGGGCCAGCCTTGCAGCATCAGGGGTCTGCGCCCCTCATCGGTCTTAAGACGGAAAATGGCTGCCGCCGGTCGCGCCGCATGGATCATATCCCAAAATTCCATAAGCAGGGGATAGTCCTGCTCCATAACAATCTGTTTGCGGTAGGCGGCGTTTTTGAGCAGTTGCGGCGCGTCAAAACCGGCGTCGTTCCATTGTGTAAAAAGTTTCAGGCGCGACTCGCGCCGGCAGATGCTCCACATCAGGCCGGGAAAGCCTTTGCGCCATTGGTGAAAACGCGGCATGACTGCTTCCTTGTTTGCCGGGGCTGCGGCGAAAGCCGCTGACCAGCCAGTAAAATGGATTCCTTGTTCGGCGCAAGCCTTTTTTTTCATTATTGGTCATACCAATTTTTTTTTACGGAGATAATCAGGGCAAAACAGCGGGCATTCTGCAGCATACAGCAGGACAATATGCTAAAAATAAAGTTTTGGTCATACCAAGAATATATTTTTTCTTAATTAAATTATCATGGTTATAGAATGCTAATAATAAATTAAGGAATTGTTGCCAATTTTTTCACGTGGAGCAATATGGAGGCAGACAGCGTCACGGACGTTTTGCCTGGAGGCCGCCATGCACACGCCGGCAACAGCGGAAAGTATTCTGGAACAGGCCCTGCTGCAGGGCCGCTGGACGTTGTTTGAGCGCCTGCCCGCCGAACGGCGTCTGGCCGAGGAACTGGGCATCAGCAGGGCTACATTGCGTACGGCCCTGCGTACTCTGGTAGGCCGGGGCATTCTGGAAACCCGGCGCAACAGCGGCACCTTTGTGCGGACCTTGCCCTGTGCCCCGCAGACCTCCGGCCCGGACGACAGCCTGCAGGCCATGAGCGTTGTCATGCCCCCTTTGTTGTCGGCTGTGGCCGGCTCTTTTGCGCCATCGGTCATGCTGACCCTTGAGCGTCTGCTGCCTTCGGTGGGCATGGCGCTGCACAGTGGGGACATGCGGCTTCTGGCCCGGCACCATCTGCATTTTTTTTCCACCTTGCTGCAGGCCGTACCCAATGCCCGCCTGGCTCAGGCCGGAGCGTGCACCCTGCCCGACGAACGCACCCTGACCCGCCTGCTGGAAGGTTGCAGCCAGGCCCGGCTGGAGGAGCTTTTCAAGCATCTGGCCCGCACACTGCATGGTTTGCGTCACGCCGACCCTCAGGCCAGTGTGGCCGCCGTAACGGCATACGTTTCCTGTCTTTTGCAATATCGGGAGGAGAGCCGATGAACCGGCGCGCTTTTTTACGAGGGGACTGGCGGCCGCCTTGCCCCGTCAGTGCCGACGATGCCGCTGCGGCATGGGCTGTGGGCGACGAGGGGACGCCGCAGTTGCCCCCGGACTTTACGCCGGCGCTGTTGCGCCTGGAAGGGCTGCGTCTGGGGCTGCCCGTGGACCGTATGAGCAAAGAGGCATTGGTTTACGCCGTTGCGCGAGCCTTGCGCGCCGGAACGCGCGCGCCCGCGGCAACGGAAACCCCGCAAGCCCAAGGAGGCTGCAATGGCTGATCTTAACATCCCT
Source organism: Desulfovibrio legallii (assembly GCF_004309735.1). NCBI lineage: Bacteria > Pseudomonadati > Thermodesulfobacteriota > Desulfovibrionia > Desulfovibrionales > Desulfovibrionaceae > Desulfovibrio > Desulfovibrio legallii. The sequence continues at coordinate 45,825 of NZ_SIXC01000007.1, read as the reverse complement.
TATCTTGAAGAGCGTAAACTTGTTAAGCGGTGGCAGGGGCCTTGGCCGGTACTGGCCAACATGGTGGTGACACTTTCCATTTTTGCCGTTACCTGGTGGATTTTTCAGGACCCGCGCGGCATCATGCGTTTTTACACGCCCTATGTGGGGTACAACTATTGCCGCTGGTGGCTGATCATCCTGATCTGGATGGCCTACATCTTTGATTTCTGGCCGTTCAAACGGGAATGGGTCCGTAATGCGCATCCCTTACAGAAAGGGCTGGTGCTTTCGCTGGTTTCCGTCGGCATCATGATTATGATGATCCACGGCTTTTTTGAAGGTATTCTGGGCAATTTTGCCTTTGCGTACTTTAATCCGCACCAGTTACAGAAGCTGCCGGGCCTGACTGAATTTTACTCCACGGAGTACGCGGCCCAGGCCTGCATGATGTTCGCGGTCATTGCCTCGTGGATCAGCCCGGCCTGGATCGTGGCGCTGGAAGGCCACCCGTGGCAGAACGAACGCCAGCCGGTCAAAGGCTTCAGCATTTGGCTCGGCACCTTTTGCCTCAGCCTGATCATCTATTTTATGACCATGCACAACCACATGGGCATTCTGTATTACCCCTGGCAGTATTTCACAGCCATCACTCCGCCGTACTGGGAAAATTTCGCGCATACGGTTTCGGCCAACTTCCATGTGGCCTGGATCATGTGCTGCACGGTGGTGGTCTGGTTTATGGAAGGCATTTGGGAGCGTTACCCTTTCTGCCTCATCAAAACGCCGTGGCTGCGGCGTTGCGCGCTCTTTTTCGGCATTATCGCCATCTCTGTGGCCCTGTGCTTCTTCTTCTGGTATATGCAGGAGCTGGTGTGGGGCGACGCCATCCGCGGGCACCGGCGCGACGCCGCTCCGGACTGGCGCTGGCTGCATGTGGGCGAAACGGCCATTTTCTTTCTGGTGCCGGCTTTGTTTGTGCAGTTTTATTGCGGCAACTGGCCCCATAAGTTCAGCACACCCGTCAATATGCTTGTCCGCACGGTTCTGGTGGCCCTGGGCGGCATTGCCCTCTACTGCCTGTACTACAAGTATGCCCACTTTGTGCTCGGCACCCAGAAGGGCTTCTCCCACCCGCAGCAATTTCCCATGATCCCCACAATCTGGCTGATAGACATCTGGTTGATCAACTGGTGGTTCATGGACGGCTGGCCGGGCTGGAAGCGTGAAATCCGCAGCACTGATGAAGTCCACGCCGAAGAGCAGGCCTTTATTGCCAGAAATGCCTGGAGCCCGGCAATGGCGCCCGGCTTGCTGGTGGGCATTGTTGTCGGCGTTCTGGTCTATTTTGCCATTGTGGCTGTGTTGCCCTGGTGCAGCGCTCACTTTACCCTGGTGCAATAGGGGGATTCCATGAACAGACGTGAATTCATCAAAGGCGCGGCATTGGGTGTGGGCGTAGGCGCCATAGGCGCTATGGGCGTATATTCCTATTCGCCCATGCGCCGGGCCTTTCTCAAGGACGTCAAGCGCGGCCAGACCGAAATCGGCCTGTGCAAATCCGTGAAAGTAACCAATATTTCGGAAACAAGCTGGTTCGACAACGGCATCTTTATGCAGGACGTCACAGGGGCTGGCGGCCTGCTGGTGGACCAGTACACTTTCAACTGGGCCCCCTTTGGCAACGGCAAGGGCATAGGCAAGGGCAGTTATGAGGAAGGCATGAAAAAGATCAGACACCTCTTGCCCCACAAACTTGACGAAGCCTGGGACATTGCCAAGGAAAACAGCGTGCACGCCGACAATGCCGGCGGGTTTTCCTGCCTGGTGGAAATTGAAGACATGGAGGGCAAGGTAACAAAATACCTGTTTGATACGGGCTGGAATTATCAGTGGATGGATACCTGCTACAAGCGGGAAGGTATCGACACCATGCTGGCCAATAACGAAATTGCGGCCATGATCCAGACCCATGAACACATGGACCACTATTTTGGCCTGCCCGCCGTTACCAAATACAATCCAAATATCCATATTTATACGCCCAACACCTTTTACCCCAACGGCAAGCAGTATCTCAAAGATTGCGGGCACCGGGGCAAGTGGACCGAAGTGCCCAAGGGTCTGTTCAAACTTCAGGAAGGCGTAGCTCTGTACGATTTTGACTGCCCCATCATCTTTAAGGTGTTTGGGGAAATGTCCATGTACTGCAATGTGAAGGACGTGGGTCTGGTCAGCATTACAGGCTGCTGCCATCAGGGCATCATCCTGTTTGCCGACACGGCCTACAAGACCATAGCCTATGAGAAGGATCAGTTCTACGGGCTTTATGGCGGCCTGCATATCTCGCCCTTTGATGACTGGGATCCCAAGTACGACGATCTGGTCATCGGCCTCAAAAAGTGGGAACTGCAAAAGGTGGGCTGCAACCACTGCACGGGCCTCATCACGGCGCAGAAATTCGTGGATGCGGGCTATCCCGTGGTCAAGGGCACGGCCCGATTCCGTTCCAAGACCACCAACTATCTCGGCAACGGCGACGTGATCAAGTTCCCTACCTAAACAGACAGCAAGTCCGGGGCGCGGGGATATCCGCTGCGCCCCGGACTTGCCTGTATGCCGCAGCCCCCTGCAGCCCAAGGGAGTTTTGCCATGCATCTTGCCGCCTTGCTGCCCCGACCGCTCACCCCCGAAAACGGTCCGGAAAGCCCCACCATCATGAATTGTCTGCTGACCGGCGTGCACCTGGAGCGTCGTCGGGCCAGAGCCGTTGGCTGGCGCGGCGTGCGCGCCTCGGCCGGAGGGATGCCCGCCTGGACTTGTCGTGTGGCGGGCACGCCGCATGTCTATGGCCTTGTGTTTTGTGAGGAACACAGCAACGGCGAGGCCCTTCACGGCGAATTTGCGGCTTATGTTTTTCCAAAGGCCGAAGATCCCCTCCTGGATGTTTTCCCGCTTCGGGCTTTGACCCTGGCCCTGGGGCCTGACTATGAAGATGCCGTGCGTGAACTTTCTGTGCACGCGCCTGCCCTGGACGCCTTTCTTCTGGGCCATGTGGGCCTTACTGCCGCTCTGGACGGGAGCGGTCTGGCCCTGACGCTTGCCGCGCCGGCCCGTTGTCGGCGTGTATCTGCAGAAGGCGTGGCCGCGCCCGCGGGCACAAAAAGAACAACAGCCTGGATTGTCCCCCCCGGCGGCCTGGAATACGATGTGCCCGCCTTTCGGCTGCTGCTGCGTCCTTTTGCGGCTTTGGCGTCCACAGCTGGCGTGTTATTGGGTGATGAGCCCCGGCTGCGGATCGGCGTTGCGCGGCATGCTGCCCCCGCAGCGGGCTGCCGTGTTGCCGCACCAGGCTCCTCTGCAGCGGAAGAAGTCTGGCTTACGCTGCGTGCAGCCCTTGGTGCGTCGGACATATCCTTGTCGGCGGCCAAAGCCGAAAAAAGTGAAGAAAAGCTGGTGACCAGTCTGCCGGAAAAGGGCAGGGCGCTTTCCCGTTTGCCCGGACGGCACCGGCCGCGGGGCGAAGAGGAAAGCGCCCTGCCGGTTATGCATGTGCTCACCGGCTTTCTTGGCGCAGGCAAAACCACATTTTTGCGGCGCTGGCTTGATTATCTGAACGGGCGTGAACAGTTCGCCGCCGTCATCCAGAACGAGCTGGGCAGCATTGGCCTGGATGCGGCCCTGACCAGGGGCGAAACCCACGTGGAGGCGCTGGACGCGGGCTGTGTATGCTGCACTCTGGCGGACAGCCTGCGCCCTGGCCTGCAACGTCTGCTGGACGCGGCCCCGGCAGAGCAGATCATTCTGGAAACCACAGGCGTGGCCAACCCGGCCAATGTGTTGGCATCTCTTGCGGAGCTGGACGATCTGGTCCGTCCCGGACTGGTGATTACCGTGGCCGATGCGCTGGCCTGGGACAGTCAGGTGGACGGCGTCCGTCTGGCCCAGGCTGCACAGGCCGACATTATCATTGCCAACAAGGCCGACGCCGTATCGGAGGAAAGGCTTGCGACCGTACTGGCCGACCTGCGCCGTCACAATCCTCGGGCCGTCATTTTGCCTGCCGTGGAGGGCAATATTGTCTTTGCCAGGCTGGACGCTCTGTACGCCGCATGGCTGGATGCGCAGGGTCGTCCGCCTTCACGCGTCCCGCAGTTGGGGCCGATGCGTGCCGCGCCTGTGGCCAGGCATATGGATGAAGGCATAACCACATGCTGCCGCCTCATGACCGGACCGGTCAGCGAAACGGAACTGCGGCTTCTACTGACTGCGGCCGGGTCTGGTCTGTGGCGTGCCAAGGGGATTGTGGACCTGCGCGGTGACGGCGGCACGCGCCCGGCCGTGGTGCAGTACGCTGCCGGACGCCTGGAGTTTGAAATTGCGCCCGATGACGCGCCCGAACGCTATCTGGTCTTTATCGGCGTTGCTCTTGATCCGGCGCTGGGGAGCGTGCGCGAGGAACAGTGCGCACAGACGGAAGCCGCAAGGAGGCCACAATGAACATCATGACTCTGGGGGGCTGGATGATGTGGCCCCTGCTTGTGGTTTCCATCCTGGCGCTGGCCGTCATTGTGGAGCGTTTTTTGCTCTACGCCGCCTGTCCCTTGCCGGACGACGCCTTGCGGCGGGAAATGCTGAAGGCTTCCGGCTCCGGCGATCTCGGCGTTGTGGCGGCGCGCATGGGGGGCGTGCCTTTGCTGCGGCCATTTGCCGCGCTGCTGGCTGGTGCGTGCCTGCAGCGCGACGCCGCCCTGAGGCTGGCCGGGGAACAGATTCTGGAGCAATTGGAACGTCGTCTGGGGCTCTTGGCAGCCATTGCCCGCCTGGCGCCCCTCATGGGCCTGCTGGGGACAGTCAGTGGTATGATTACCATTTTTTCCCGTCTTGCGCACGCCGCCGGCGGCGTGGATTTGTCTATGCTGGCCGACGGCATTTGGCAGGCTTTGCTGAACACGGCGTCTGGCCTGAGCATCGCCATTTTTGTTCAGTTTTCCCTGGCCTTTTTTCATGGGCGGCTCAAGAACGTAGCCGCCATGCTGGACGCGGCGGGCAATGCCGCTCTGCTGCGGGATGTGAACAACGGCCCGGCTCATGGCCTGGCTGACGGCCTTGCCGGCGGCTCAGATGTTCCGGATTCCGACCTGCCCGGCCACGTACCTTCTGCCGTTGCGACCGGGGACGGCCACCGCCGGGGCGCCCCCGTTTCCGGCGGGGGGAGGCGTTGAATGCTGCGTCTTTCCAAACGCCTGGAACCTTCCTATGAGTATGACCTGATTCCGCTTATAGACATGCTGTTCATCCTGCTCATCTTTTTTGTGCTGGCGGCGGCCTTTGCCGTGCGGGGGCTGGAGGTGGATCTGCCCCCGGCCCGCAGCAGCAAAGCCCTGTCCGGCAGGGTGGTGGAGCTGCGCCTGGCGGCGGACGGCGGCATTTTCTGCGAAGGGCAGCCCCTGCCGCGCCCAGAGGTTCGGGACAGGCTGCACGAAATCGTGCGCGGATTCCGCAGTCGGCCCGGTCGGCTGGTGCTGGTGGCCGAACCCCAGGCGCCCGTGGAAGGACTGATTTTTTTGGTGGATGAAGTACGGATGCAGGGTGGGGAAAAACTGCTTATAGCCACATCCGGAAAGGAGCGGCCGGAACGGCCATGACCAGCGGCGAACGCTTTTGCGCCGCACTGGCCTTTTCCTGCATGGCCCACTGGGGGGCCCTGCACCTTCTGGCCGCCGGGCACGGGGCGGAGCCGTCCGCTGGCGCTGTGGAGGTTCGCATAGATGCCATAGGTACGGATGTCGCCGTCATGGGCGGGGGCGGGGGCATCAGTATGGAGTCGGCCCCGCCGCCTCCGGAACGGGCCGACACGGCGGACAAAAGGCGGCAGGCTTTTTTTGCCTATCTGGAAGATATTGACGCCGCCGTACACGCACACAGGCTGGACGGGGGCGATCAGGGGTTGATTGGTGTGGCCGTATTTGCCTTTTCCGTGCGCCCGGACGGCAGCTTCAGCACACCTGCGCTGCGGCAGACATCCGGATCAGAAATACTGGATACGGCGGCCCGCAGGGCCATTCTTGCCGCCAGCGGTACGGTGAAGCGGCCTCCCATCCTCGGTGAGGGGGATATCCCTGTGGTCCTGCACGTCAAATATCAATACGGGCTGCGCTGAGGGGCGTTTGCGAGATGCCCGGCTGTATCTGAATCCGCAGCATAAACCATACCGCCCTGAACGTGCAGGTCCGCCTTTGCCGCGCCGCAGCGTCCTAATTCCGTGAAAAACGGTTTACCTTAAACAAGTATGCCGTTATCCTCCCCAAACCCGGCGCTGCGTCGGATAGCCCGCGCGCGGCAGGGGACAAGTACATAAAGGGAGGGATGTATGCGGCTGACGGACAAGATTTTGTGCGGCATCGGGGTGGCGGTTATCCTGGGTATGCTGGCCATTCCCGGGGCCATGGACGGCTTTATCGCCCTGACGGCGGCCTGTCCTTTTGGCATGAGCTTTATCAAATTTGCCGTGCTGGCCACCTTGGGCGAGTGCATTGCCTTGCGCATCACCACAGGGCAATACAACCGGCCGGGATTCGGCGTGCTGCCCAAGGCCGTGGTTTGGGGCTTTCTGGGCATKGGCTGCAAGGTCGCCTTTACCATTTTCGGCGGCGGCACTCCCAAGCTGCTCATGGAAATGGGCCTGCTCACGGCCGGGGCCACGGGCTTTGGGGCCAAACTGCTGGTGGCCTTCGGCATCAGCGTCTGCCTGAACATCCTGTTCGCGCCACTGCTGATGATCAGCCACAAGCTCACGGATATTCACATCACCCAGAACGGCGGCAGCCTTTTGAGCCTCGTCCGCAAGCCGGACGTGGCGGCCTTGCTGCGCGCCGTGGACTGGAACAGCATGTGGGGTTTTGTGCTCAAAAAGACCGTGCCCCTGTTCTGGATACCCGCGCACACCATCACATTTATGCTGCCCGCGCATTTTCAGGTGCTTTTTGCCGCTTTACTGGGCGTGGCTCTGGGCGTCATCCTGGCTTTTGCTGGTCTGCGGGCTCAAAAAACAGCCTGACGTTCTGCGCGGCTGCGGCTGGCTGCGTTTCGGCAAAGTGCCGGCCTGCCGTTGTGTTGCCGCTGGAGTTTTGGGGACAGGAGCGGCATGAGGCGGGGAGTGGCGGATCCCAAAATTCGGACAGGTATGATAGCTACTGACCGAAGTGAGGAGATCAACCATGCCCAAGAGAAAAAATCATGCCCCGGCGTTCAAGGCGAAAGTGGCGCTTGCCCCCGTCTTTGGTGTAGACCCGAACTAGTGAGAAGTCGAAATAGCAGAAAAGCTAAGCCCCGCAAGGCTTTTAAGGCTTTGCGGGGCTTTATGAGAAGTAAATTTGGTGGGTCGTGCGGGGATCGAACCTGCGACTCTCTGCTTAAAAGGCAGATACTCTACCTACTGAGTTAACGACCCGTTTGAGAAGCGCAATATATCCATGGCTCTTGCGGCTGTCAAGGAATTTTTACAAGAAGTTCAGTGCGTATTCCATATTCGCGTGGCAGAAGGTCGGGCAGCCTGATTGCAGTCCGCGTCTTTATGGGCGGAACAGCCTGGTCGCGGCTATTTTTTGCCCTGGGCGCTGTCTCCGGCGGGTTCAATACATTCCTGACCATCCATATAAGGAACCAGAGCCTTGGGCAGGCGCACGCTGCCGTCCTTTTGCTGGCAGTTTTCCAGCAGGGCGGCCATGGTGCGGCCCGTAGGCAGGCCGGAGCCGTTGAGTGTGTGCAGGTAAGCCGCCTTGCCGCCCTTGGGCTTGAAGCGGATATTGGCTCGGCGGGCCTGAAAATCCGTGCAGTTGGAGCAGGAAGATATCTCGCGGTAGGTGTTTTGCGTGGGCAGCCAGACTTCCACGTCATAGGTCTTGGCGGCGCTGAAGCCCATGTCCCCGGTGCAGAGGGTAATGACGCGGTAGGGCAGTTCCAGCAGTTCCAGCAGACGGCAGGCGTGGCCGCGCATGGTTTCCAGCTGGTTAAAGCTGTCCTCCGGATGGGCAAAGCGCACCATTTCCACCTTGGTGAATTGGTGCATGCGGATGATGCCGCGCGTATCCTTGCCCGCGCTGCCCGCTTCAGAGCGGAAACAGGGTGTGGCCGCACAATAGGCGCGCGGCAGCTCGGCTTCGTCCAGCACTTCGCCGGCGTGCAGGTTGGTCAGCGGCACTTCGGCGGTGGGGATGAGGTAATAGTCCCATTCCCGCAGCTTAAAAAGATCTTCTTCAAACTTGGGCAACTGGCCCGTGCCTGTCATGGTGGCGCGGTTGACCATATAGGGCGGGCAGACTTCTATATAGCCCTCATTCTTAGTGTGCTGATCCAGAAAAAAGTTGACCAGCGCCCGTTCCAGGCGGGCGGCCCAGCCGCGCAGGACCACAAACCGACTGCCCGTCAGGCGGGCGGCGCGTTCAAAGTCAAGGCCATCCAGGGCCGCGCCCAGCTCGCCGTGCTCACGGGGCGTGAAATCAAAGGCCGGCGGGGTGCCCCAGCGGGCAACCTCCACGTTTTCCGTTTCGTCCTTGCCCACGGGCACGGAGGTGTCCGGCAGGTTGGGTACGCGCATAAGCCAGGTTTCCACCTCGGCTTTGGCCTGGGCGGTTGCGGCGTCCAGTTCCTTGATGTGCTCGGCCAGGGCGGCTGATTGGGCCAGAATATCTGTCGCGTCTTCGCCCTTGCGCTTCAGTTCGGCCACCTTGGCCGAGGCCGCGTTGCGCTGCTGCTTTAGACCTTCCACCTGGGTCAGCAGGTTGCGCCGCCGGGCGTCCAGAGCCAGAAATTCCTGGATATCCAGCCCGGAATGCCGGTCGGCAAGGGCCTTGGCCAGCAAGTCGGGCTGGCGTTGCAGCAGTTTGAGATCCAACATAACCGCTCCTCTCGCAGGCTGAAAAAAATTCTGTCGCACGGCCCCGCGTTTCCATTTTGCGGGAATGCCTTCCGCAACGCCGACGGCAGACGCCATGGCGCAATGGCGGGCGCGCCGCACTGCACCGCAAGGCTGTAGCACGGCCTGCCGCCGCCTGCAAGACGAAGAGCAGGGGCGGGGGACCGTGCCGGCAGTCAGCCTTGCCAGAAACACAATTTCCGTATATAGAGAGCGGAGTAATCTGGAGAATCTCTATAAATTCGCGAGGCCGTCATGAAACTTTTTCGTTTTGCCCTGTCTTGTTCCCTGCTGGCCTTGTTGCTCACGGCCTGCGGTCCCAGCAACACTGTCCGGCTGCTTTCACCGCCGCCTTTGGACGGTTCTGTGCTGCCTACGCCCAACGCGCCGCGTGTGACCGTGGTCATGTTTGAAGACAAGCGTATGGACCAGACTACCTTGGGCCAGCGGCGCGACAAAAGCGCCTTTGTGACCGGCGACAACGTGCCGCAGTGGATCAGCAAGGCTCTGGCTGACGAATTGGCCCGCAATGGTCTGCAGATCTCCTATTCGGGGAGCGTGACCGAAGCCCGTAAAGGCAACCCCGATTACCTGGTCACCGGTCAGGTGGACGAGGCCTGGATTGCCGAAACTTCCAGCACGGACATGAATACCTCTCTGCGAGTTAATTATGTGCTGGCCAACCGTCAGGCCCGCCTTGTACGCGAGTCTCTCAACGCTTCTCAGTCGCGTACGGGCCTGCCTTCGGGCAGCGCCGCAGACAACCTTATGCTGGAAACCCTGCGCGATCTGGTCAAGCCTATGGCCCGAAAAATAGTGCAGACCATTGAGACCAAAAAATAATTCTTTGCGAGCCCCGCACCGTGTTTTTGGCTTGCTCCCCTCGCTTGCGAGAGGGCTGGCCGCAGTGCCGCCGGTCCTTGTGGCCGGCGGCCTGCTGTTGGGCGCCGTGCCTGACGTTGCAGCTGCGCCGGACCCTATTCCGCCGCAGGCGGTGACAACAACGGCGGCCTGCCCTGCCGGTCCCGGTCTTAACCCCCGCGCTAACCCCCGCCTGAACCGGGCTTGCGCGGAAGTTGCGGCCTATCTGGAGGCTCTGAACCGCGCCGCGGTTCGGCTGGGGCAACGGAGCGACGTTGCCCTGGGCCTGCCTGCGGCAGACGAACGGGCCGCCTTGGCCGTAGGGCTGTATACGCCAGTGCTGCGTCCGGCCGGAGCGGGAAGGGTGGAAGTGACTCTTGCCCCCCGTCCGGATGAAAATGCACGTATTGCCGCAATGCTGCGTCGTCCGGAGTTTCTGGATCTCTGCCAACGCTTGCTCCGGGACGGTGCGGATCTGCTCGCCGCCGTGCGTGCACCGGATCCGGCCGCCAGGGGCGGGGCTTGGTATCGGGCGTCGGCGTCTCCCCCCACCGACACGTCCGCGTCGCCCCAGACGGACGCCGATCTGGAGATAAAAGACCGCCTTACCGAACAACTGGAAGCTGTCTTCATAGCTTTGTCGGCCCTGCAGCCGGGTGCGGAAGACTGGTACGCGCGGCCCGATGCCCTGCAGAATCTGGAACGTACGGCTGCGGCATTGCCCCGGAGCGCCGCAATCCTGCTTTTGCTGGCTGAGGCCCGCTTGCAGCACGATTTGCCGCAACAGAGCATTACAGCCTGTACCGCAGCTCTGCGTCTGGCTCCGGAGTTGAACCGCGCCCGCTATGTGCGTGCTCTGGCCCATTGGCGCTTGCAGCAACTGGCCCTGGCCGAGGACGATTTAAGCGCTTCGCTCGCGGACTGGCACGGGCGTGCCCCACAGGGGCGTGAGCGGGCTCAGCGCCTGCAAGCTCGCGGCGCAGTGCGCCAGTTGCGACGCGATCCGGCAGGCATGTGCGCGGATTTTCTGGCGGCCTGCGCCTTGGGCGACTGCCGAGGGCTGGCCGCGGCCCGGACGCAGGGCCAATGCCTGGCCGCAAGCGCCATGCCGAGGACAGGAGTCGATGGGGACGCTGCCGCTGGCGAGGGAGTCGCGGCCCGTCAGCCGATACAGCCGCCGGATCCGGCTGCGCAGGATGACGCCGCGGCGCCAGCCGCACCAACAACGCCCCCCTCCACAACCAACGGGGCCGCACCCCTTCCGGACAAGCCATGAATCAGGATATCCTTCTCAAGGTCTACGGCCATATCTATCCTGTTGATGCGGAAGAGTACGCGGCTCTGACTGCGGCCTGCGCCGGGGCCATGCCCACTACAGACGACGTGCCCGTGCTGGAACTGGACGGCGATATGGCCCGTATTTCCTTTGAAGGCTGTTACTTCCCCGTGGACGAAGTACTGGTGGCCATACGCGCCCGCCTGCGTCCGCAGCAGTGCGGCAAGCTGGATGTGCTGGACCTGGACGCCTGGCGTCTGACCCGGCATACATTTGAGGGCGGGGCAATCCACAGCCACAGCGCCCCTCTCAACAATGTGCTGGACTATTCGGGGTTCTGAGCCGCGGGCTGCAGCGTTCTCCGCTGGACGGCCGGACCACCTCTGTCAATGCCATGGGCTAGGATTTTTTTTGTATCTTCCCTGCGCTCTCTGGCTTCCTTAAGCCCAATGGTTGGGTAGGTTCCCAGGGAGATTCTTTTTTCCTTGCTCTGAAAGCGATATTTGAGCCGCCACCACTTGCCCCCGCTGGGGACCACCTCAAGGTACCGCCCTCCGCAGTCAAAGTATTTGGCGGTCTTAGAGGTCGGTTTTATGGCGCGGATTGCGGTATCGGTGAGGGGCATGGGGGCAATATCTCCAGGGTGACTTGATGTTGACCTTAAAGTTGCCCCACAGGTTGCGGCTGTCAACGAACCCATGCGAACCTAAAAGAAGTGTCATTCGCCATAAAAGCAAAGTCCGTCAAGGTCTTACGGACTTTGACGGACTTTGGCGGAACAGTTCTTGGTGGGCCCACCAGGACTCGAACCTGGGACAAGCCGGTTATGAGCCGGAGGCTCTGCCAACTGAGCTATAGGCCCAACACTGTAAAATATTCCAAAAAACAGTCCCCGTCAAGACGCCGCCCGGTTCGCCCTAAAGTAGAGGCCTGCTCCGCGCGGGCGACCGTTTTTTTCTTGCTGCAAGGTTTTGTCGGCGCACAGCAGCGGTCCGATATCAGATGTCGTGTCGCGCCAGGGCTCTTTTGCCGGTCTGCAAGGTTTTGCAAACGCGTGGCGCCCTGGCGCAGAGTGTGCTCACAGGGGGCAGCCGTCGCAGCACGGCGTTACAACACCGCGCAGGGACAATCTCCATGCGCCGAGGGCCCCTGTGGTCTGAGAGTTTTGCCGCCTCTGCCATTTCAGGGGCAATCTCCGTGCGCCGTGGGCCCCTGATCTGGACGGCCCAGACGGCCCCTCTGGGAGGACAATGCCCGTGTGCCAGGGGTCTCTCACCGCCTGGACAGCGCAAACCAGTCTTTGGGGCAATCCCCGGGTTTCCCTACATGCCCTTATGGGCCTGGAGCAGGGAAATCTGTGCGTCCATGGCCTTTTTGAGCGGGGCGGGCAGGCCCATAATCTCCACGTTGAGAAAGCCGCGCACAATGGTGGCGGCGGCTTCGTCCTCGTCCAGACCGCGGGCCATGAGGTATTCGATTTCCTCCTGGGCTATCTTGCCCACGGCGGCTTCGTGCGAGAGCTCCACGCCGTCCTGGTTGCTGTCCAGCTCCGGGATGGCGTGCATGCGTCCACCGCCGAGGATAAGGCCCTTACACTCCAGATGCCCCTTGGCCGGGGCGGCGCTGGCTCCGATGAAGCCCCGGTTGATCACTTCACCGCCCGTGGTCACCACGCGTGAGATGATTTCGCCCCTGGTGTGGGGGGCGTCCAGGTCGATGCGGTTGCCGCTGTCCACATGGGAGCCCTCCGGAGCCACGATGACGGAGTTGAAGCGGGCCACGGCCCCTTCGCCCACCAGCCGGATGCCGGGGTACATCTGCAAATCGCCCACGGGCTTGAGCAGGATGTAGTTATTCTGAAATTCGCCGCCCGTTTCCACGCGCCCGGCGGAGCGGGGCCGCACGGCGGCGGTTTCGCTCCAGTTGTGGATCATGGTAAAGGTGAGCTTGCCGCCTTTTTCCACAAAATATTCGGTAATGCCCAGATGGGCCACCTCGTGGGCGTTGTGGGCCGTGGCGCAGCCGCCCAGAACGTGCATTTCAGCGCCTTCTTCCACAATGACGATATTGTGGATGCTCTGGCCCGCGCCGTCCCCCTTAATGAACATACAGGACTGCACAGGCTGCTGCACTTTGACGCCTTTGCGCGCCCGGACAAAGTAGCCGCCGTTGCAGTGCTCACGGGTAAGGCGGGTGTAGGCGTCCTTGTCCGGATCCAGCAGTTGCCAGTAATAGCGGGGCAGGCCGTCGTATTTTTTCAGAGCGGCGCGGATGTCCATAAGTTCCAGCCCGTCTTGGCGGGTTTCGCAGTGCACGCCCGCGTGGTTGAGCTGCATAAAGGCCCCGCTCACGCTGCGGTCGTTGACGTCGATGCCGGCCAGCACCAGGCGGTCCTGGTCTTCGGCAGGCAGGCTGGAGAGGTTTTCGATGGGGGCGGCATTTTCGCCGCCGTCAAAGGCGTAACGGGAAAGATCGAGCGTGCTCATGGACGAGGAGCCTCCGCAATGCGACCGTACGTGTCGCCGGACAGACAGCGCAGACATTCCTGATAGCCGTGCTGGGCGATGTGGTCCAGAATGTCGCGCGGGTTGGCCTCACAGCAGAGCCGGCCGCGGTACATGACCTGGCCCCGGTGGGCGTTGACGTATTTCAGAATGTGGCCGGTGTGGGTGATGATCAGCCCGCTGGTGGAGCGGGACTGGTGCTGCTGGCGCAGGGTGGTGGCGGGCTGGTCCGGCATGCCGTCCAGAAGGTAGCGCACGGTGTTGCCCACCAGGGCCATGTTTTCCAGGTCCACGCCCGATTCCGGCTCGTCAAACAGGATCAGGTCCGGCTGCTGGGCCATAAGCTGCAGCAGTTCGGAGCGTTTGATTTCCCCGCCGGAAAAACCGGCGTTGACGTCCCGGTCCAGAAAGCGGTCAAAGTGAACCCTGCGGGCCAGATCGGGCAGATCCAGATTGCGACCGTGCGCGCAGAGCTCCGTCAGGCGGCCGGTGGTCAGCCCGTGGATGGTGGGGGGCCGCTGAAAGGACATGCCGATGCCCATGCGCGCCCGTTCGTACATGGGGGCATAGGTGATGTCCTTGCCCTTGTAAACGATGCTGCCCTGGGTCACCGTGTAGCCCGAAACGCCCATGATAGTCATGAGCAGCGTGGTTTTGCCGGAACCGTTGGGGCCGAACAGGATGAACGTTTCGCCCGGAGGAATGCGCAGGTCGATGCCGTTGAGGACAGGCGTGTCGCCCACGCTCACATGCAGATCGTGGATTTCAAGCATCGTTTTCCCCGGTTTCGCCAAGATATTCCAGCACATCGTAGTGCACATGGTCCAGGATGTGGGTGAGCAGCGAAACGCACTCTTCCCCCACAGCCCGGCCCAGCAGTTCCACAATAAAGGCGGCCCTTTTGGCGTTGACCAGGGCATCGTAGCCGGGGTCCGTGCTGTACGGGATGGCCTGCACTGCGGCACTGAAGGCGCGCAGCTCATCCTCGTTCACATTTTTAATGGGTTGGGGGGCGTTGTCCAAATAGACGATGCCGTCCCGCAACTCCAGCATGACGGGCTTGCCGTGCAGATAGGCGATGCACACTTCCATACGTTTCCCCTTGGTTGTGAGGCCCTCCATACTGGCAAACTTGGCCGGTCCTGTCCAGCTGTCACGAAGGGAAAGGCAGGGAAGAGCGCTTGCGTCAGAGGGGCATCCTGGCTAGCATGCCAAAGGAGGTGTTGCATGCTTGTCATAACCGGAGGCGCGGGTTTTATCGGCAGCGCCTTGCTTTGGGAGTTCAACCGGCTGGGGCTGGACGAAATCGTGGTGGTGGATAATCTGGCCGAAACCGAAAAATGGCGCAATCTGGTTAAGCGGCAGTATGTGGATTACCTGCACCGCGACCGTTTTTACGACCTCCTGCGGCGGGACGCCCTGCCATGGAAAATCAGCGCCGTGGCGCATCTGGGGGCCTGTTCCTCCACCATTGAGCGGAACGCGGATTTTTTGATGGAAAACAACTTCCATTGCAGCCGCGATCTGTGCCGTTACGCCCTGGACAAAGGCGCACGCTTCATCAATGCCAGTTCTGCCGCCACGTATGGAGACGGCTCTCTGGGCTTCAGCGACGCTGCGGGCTTGGTGCCCGGCCTGCGGCCCTTGAACATGTACGGCTATTCCAAACAGCTGTTTGACCTCTGGCTGCTGCGGGAGCATTTGCAGAGCGAGGTGGCCAGTCTCAAATTTTTTAACGTCTACGGCCCCAATGAATACCATAAGGGCTCCATGCAGAGCGTGGTGGCCAAGGCCCACCGCCAGATCCGCACTGAAGGGCGGCTCTGTCTTTTTAAATCCGACGTGCCTGGTCTGGCCCACGGCGAACAGAAGCGGGATTTCGTCTATGTCAAGGATTGCGCGGTATTTATGGCCTGGCTGCTGGACCGGCGGGACGTCTGCGGCATCCGCAATGTAGGCACGGGCACGGCCCGCAGCTTTAACGACCTGGGGCGCGCCGTATTCCGGGCCCTGGGCAGCCCCTGCCGTCTAGAATATGTAGATATGCCCCCAGGGCTGAGCGGGCGGTACCAGAACTACACCCGCGCGGACATGAGCTGGCTGAACGCGGTGGACTGCCCCCTGACTTTCACGCCGCTGGAAGACGGCGTAACCGACTATGTGACCAACTACCTGGAAACCGCGGACCCCTATTTATAGCTTCCGGCCAGATGTGCCGGACCCGCGCCGCGGCCTACAGGCAATCGCAGAGCGTGCGTGCCCGCATGGAGGGCAGACGTACGCCGCCGCGCAGCACCTCGCCGCGCAGCTCCTGCACCCGGCGCTGCAGATCCGGCGGTGCACCGGTCCCGGCGGCCGCGCTGAAGACGGCCGGATCCGTAATATCCACGCCACCGTTGGCCAGATCGCGCACCAGAATTTTCTTGCCCTGAAACTTCCCCGATGCGGCGGCGGCAATGAGGTCATAGACGGCTGCATCTCCGTGCTTGAGTACGGAGGTAAGCACATGGCCGGGGAAGCGCGCCCGCTGGTCCGCATCCATACCCACCATATAGGCATTGCGTGCTTTCACGGCAGCCAAAGCCGGGCCGTTGCCCAGGCCCGCGGCCAGCACCAGCACGTCCGCACCTTGATCCAGCAGGCTTTGCGCGGCCTTGCCGCCAGCGGCGGCGTCCGCAAAGGAGCCGCTCACGGCCTGGATGACCCGCACTTCCGGGTCCACCAGGCGCGCGCCTTCCTTGAATCCGTTAAACAGCGAGCGCAGGGCGGGCACATCCTCGCCGGAAACCCAGCCGAGCGTTTTATCCGCATTGATGCCTGGCAGCGCCTTGGCCGTGGTCAGCATGGCCGCGGCGGCTCCAGCCAGAAAGGCCGCCTGCTCGTCCGCGAAGGTGATGCTCATAATATTGGGCGCGCGTATGCCCGCGTCGATGCAACCGAACATGGTCCTGCGGAAATTGGCGGCGTTGTTGCGCAAAATTTCGTGCAGGCGGTCAGAGGCCACCAGCACCAGGTCATTCTCCTGCGCTGCCTGGCGAAAGAGCGCTTCCAGCGCTGCCGCATCGGCTCCCGGTTGAGGAATAAGGGGCGTAGCCTGCACAGGCAGGGTTTCCGCCGCCCGCCGCAGGCCGGCCAGCAGGCTGTCGGTCCAGCCGCCGTCGCCACCGGCATGCTCCAGCACCAGAGCCACGCGTAGCGGCTCGTTTGCCGCCGCCGGGAGAGGGAAAAGAAGGAAAAACAGGGCTGGCAGAAAGGCCATCAAACGACAAAAGAGTAAGAAAAAAGAGGGCATGGAAAACTCTGGGGCTGGAAGGTGAGGCGGGGGTGGTGGCTGTCGCAAGGCTGCCTGCCCGGACAACAATCCGCCGCTGACAGGCTGTGTATATAATCCAGACAGCCGCGCCGCAAGGGCGGCGGACCATTGCAAAAAGCAAGGCCAATACCGGCCGAAGGTTTGGGTGGGATGGCGCCCCGCAGACCTCCTGAACAAAAGCAGTTTGTTACGCCTGAGGCTTTGCCGCCGGCGTGTCGGGACAGCTTTTTTATTGCGCTAACGTATAACAACTAAAAACAATTTTCTTATGGTGAAAAGCCTTGACAGTACTCTGTGAAATAAATAACTTTTATGTGCCGACAAAAAAGAGATGTTTTGGGGTTTTTTGAAAGTTAATTTCAGTGAAACACCCATATTGCTCATAACAGCTGCAAGGATGGTCAATCATGTCCACGGAAAAGTTGCCGCACTGGCTGGATGTCAAGGCTATTGATACCGCTTTGAGCTGTACGCGCATTCCGGACAAGGCGGAACTTCGTGATATCCTGGACAAGTCCCTTTCCCTGACGCCGCTGACGGTGGACGAAACTGCGGCCCTCATGCGTGTAGAGGATCCGTCCGGCCTGCGCCGCATCATGGCCACCGCCGACGCCGTGAAGCAGCGCGTCTACGGCGACCGCATGGTGCTCTCGGCCCCGCTGCACCTTTCCAACCACTGCGGCAGCGAGTGTCTGTACTGCGCCAACCGCAAGGGCAATACCACGGTGGAGCGCAAATACATGACCTCGCCGGAGATCCGCGAGGCCGGCCTCAAGCTGGCGCGGCAAGGGCACAAGCGGGTGTTTCTGGTGAGCGGGCAACTGCCCAATGCCGATGTGGAATATCTGGCCGAAGCGGTCAGCATTCTGTACACGTTGTTTGACGGCGTAGGCGAGATCCACAGCGTCAACGTCAATGTGGGGCCCTTGAACGCGGAGCAGTACCCCGTGCTGCTGGACGCTTTTGTGGGTACGGTGCTCATTTATCAGGATACCTACCACGAGCTCAGTTACCGGGCGGCACATGTGGCCGGTCCCAAGAGCAATTATGTGGCCCGCCTCAACGCGCCGGACGTGGCTCTGGAGGCGGGCGTGCCCGACGTGGGCGGCGGCCTGCTGCTGGGGCTGGGGCCCTGGCGCTACGATTTGCTGGGGCTGGTGCTGCACCAGGAACATCTTTTGCGCGTGTACGACGTGGCCTGTCGCACCGTCAGCCTGCACCGCATGCGCCCGGCCCCCGGCAGCCAGATGGAAGCTCCGTACCCCGTAAGCGATGCGGAATATCTGCGTTGCGTGGCCATTGCCCGGCTGGCTATCCCCTATGCCGGTCTGGTGCTCACCACCAAGGAACCTTCCGGCCTCTGGCGCGACGGCTGCGGCGTAGGGGCTTCGCAACTGCTCACGGGCAGTGTGGCCAATCCCTATGACGGCTGGTTTCTGGCGCCGGGGCAGAAGGTGCCTTTTCCCATCGGCGAGGCCTGCCATGTGGATGAAGTGGTGCGTTTTCTTCTGGAGGAGGCCCGGCACCTGCCTTCCTTCTGCGCGGCCTGTCCGCGTTTGGGCCGACGGGGGCAGGAGTTTTTGTCCATGGTGCGCGAGTGCGGCATGAAAAGCCAATGCGGGCCCAATTCTGAAGCCTCGTTTGAGGAATTTTTGCTGCACTTTGCCACACCCCGCACCCGTGAGATGGGTGAACGCCTGCTGGTCGACAAACTGGATCATATGACCGCACAGGAGCGCGGCGCCGCCGAAAAGCTGCTGCAAAAGGTGCGCGCCGGGCGTATGGACGAATTTATCTGAGAGCTTATGTCATGCGTTTGACGCCGGCTGCAGGGTGGGATAGGTGTAAAGTATAAAAACCCACGCCGCGCCGCAGCGGCGGACAAAGGAGGCGGCGTGGCGGGCGCGCTCTGGCACGGCATTTTTTTTGACAGGCAGGACAAGGAAATCCTGGCCCTGGTTAATCGCATTCTGGAAACAGACGCCCGCCAGGCCGACGCCAGCCTGGTGGAGCCGGATCTGCACCCCCATGGCATCAAGGAGCTGGTGGCCTCGCCTGTTTCCCGCATGGCCCACGCTGTCATTAACCTGCTGCGCAACCTGCGGGAAGGCCAGACCCAGGCTAGGGGTCGGCTGCGCGCCCTGCAGACGCTCTATGACGAGGTGCTCAACAGCGCCCATTCCACCCTCCGCCGTAATACAGCACGCGTGCTTATGCAGATCATGAAGGACATGGTCCGCGCCCACGGCAACCAAGGCAAACAGCTGCGGCTGGCCCACGACTTTCGTCGTACCGTGCAGGGCACGCCCCGGGCCGTGCGCCAGATGCTGGCCCGCTACCACCTGCCGGAAATGCCCGAGGAGTGGAACCAGCTGGCCTTTGACGACCACGTTTACGACGCCAATACCCTCGGCCGCAAAAGTCCCACCCACCTCATTATGGACGCCTGGATCAAAGGCCTGCGTTCCTTGACCGTGGCCTACGAATACTGGGTGCAGCCTGAGGCCGCCCGCGAGATTTTGCGCGCGGCGGAAATTACGGGCATTGCCGTGCGCATCGGCCTGGAATTTCATGTGCCCTTTTATGGCCGCTGCATCAGTCTGTTCTGGATACCGCGCGGCTTCAGTTCCAATGAGGATTTTCTGGAGTTTCTGCACAATCCCAAACTGGTGGAGATCATGCAGCGCGGCCGGGAAGTGCTGCGCTGGCGGCGGCGGCGCGTGCTGCAGAGTCTGGCCCTGTGGAACGCGCGCCAGCGTCCGCAGCTGGAGGCCACGTTGGGCTTTGCCGTGCCGGAGTTGACCTCAGAGGCCTTTTTGCGCTTTGTGGGGCGTGGACAGGCCTCGGCCCAGCACCTGGCCGAGGCCCTGCACCGGCATATGCTGCCCGTGCTGCGCCAACGCGCGGCGCACCTGGCCGCCCTAAATACGGAAGAAGCGCGCGCCGAACTCCAGGCCTTGGACGCCTTTGGGGTGGAGGACGTGTTGGAACAGTGGCTTTCCCCTTTGCGGCATCCGGAAATGCCGGACCTGAGCAACCCCGCCACGGCCAGGGATTTGCCCGCGCTCATGCAGCTTTCTGTACAAGAACTGACGCGGGAGCTGGCCGACCTTAACCCCGGTTACCGGCTGGTGCTGGGCACCCAGGATCTTAAGGCCGAAGACGTGGCGGAACTGCTGTGGGACAGCCAGGGCTGCATCAGCCATCTGGAAATTTTCAACATGAAGGGTTGGATGGAGGGACGGCAAGCCCACCTCAAGGAAATCAGCGAACTGCAGCAGGCCCTCAACGCAGGGTTGGGGCCGCGCGTCAAAGAGCTTATCCGCCGCATGGCCCGGCGCATGGACAATCAGGACGAAGTGCGGGCGGCCAAATTCCGGCAGATACTGCTCAACGTGCCCAAACTTTGGGCCCATTATCGGGACAGGCCCCTGGGGTCGCGTCTGGGCACCAACTCAACCAGCCGGGCTGCTTACTACGGCATGGGCTTTGCCCTCAAAGAAACCTTGCCCCGGCGCAGCGTGCGCGCTCGCGCGCGGGAACGTTTTCAGCCTGATATCCCCATCTGCTCGCCTGTGGAGGAATGCGTGCGTTATCGCAGGCCGTCCAATCCCACGGTCTGGCAGAGCGCGCAAGCCTGCCTGCGCTGGCTGCCGGGCTGCCGCCACCTGGGTATGGAGCGCCGCCGCGCCTGGAAGACGGCCAGCGAGGGCTTCCGCGTCTGCCCACAAGGCAATGTTATGAACCTGGGCGGCCTGAACCGCCGCACGGGCAACGGTCTGCAGGAAACCGTCGTGGCCGGTCCCGAATCCTGCCCCGGCCTCAGTTGCCTCAACCGGCGCATCAGCAACGGGCTCAAGGTGCTGTTGGGCTTTTGCCCGGCCTTTTTCTCTTTTTTGTACACACAGGACTGGTGGTTCCTGGCCTGGTGCGGCACCTTCCTCTGGTTCGGCATTACCGGCGTGCGCAACGTAGTGCAGATGGTCATGGCCGCCAAAGGGGCCACGCGCGACACTCTGATCCACTGGAAAGACCAGGTCAGTGTAAGCCGCTTGTGCGATTCGCTCATGTACACGGGCATTTCTGTGTTTTTGCTGGAAGTGGTGGTGCGCGTCTGGCTGCTGGAAGACTATCTGGGGCTCAGCGCGGCGAAGGCCCCTCTGCTGGTTTTTACCGTCATCAATATCGTCAACGGCGTGTACATCTGCGCGCACAACGTGTTCCGCGGCTTTCCCAAGGAGGCCGCCATCGGCAATCTTTTCCGCAGTGGGTTGGCCATCCCCATATCATCGCTGTACAACAGCGTGCTGTACATGGGCGCCGTGTTTTTTGAGGTGACGGATCCCGCTCTTTATCTGGTGCCCAGCGCGGCCGTCATTTCCAAAATGGCGTCGGACACGGTGGCGGCCCTCATTGAGGGCTACGCCGACAGTCAGGTGAACCTGCGCATGCGCCGCTGGGACTACAAAAGCAAGCTGCACCGGCTGTTTGACTGCTACACACGTCTGGAATTGCTTTTTCCCGACGAGGATGGTCTGGTCAAACTGGCTCGTCCCGGCGGACTGAAGGGGCGAGGTGGAGCCCTGGGACGCGAGCTGGAGCAGGCCTTTATTGTCCACGCCCTGGACCTCATGTACTTCTGGTTTTACCAGCCCCGCGCTCAGGAGGCCTTCCGGCAGATTATCCGCACCATGCCCGAAGCCGACCGCAGCGCCTTGGTGCGGGCCCAATTGGTGCTCACCCGGGAGCGCGAAATCAGTCAAATGCTGGTGGACGGATTGCTGGGGCGTAATTTTTCCCGTCCGCTGGCCTTTTTTCTGGATAAGCACAAGGGCTATCTGCGCAGCCTTCACCGGCTTTGTCGCCCTTTGCGGCCGCGCGAACCCGGCAGTACGGCCAAGCTGCGCCAGGTCCAGGCGGGCCCAAGCTGCCCCTTGAGGTAACGCGGCCCTGAAAGCTATTTTTTGCCGCGGGCCAGCCGCCAGGTATATTGCATGATCGTGATGAGGTCGCCCAGGCCGGATGCCTGGCCGGAAGCCGCCTCGGTTTCCAGCGGCAGCAACAATTGTGGGGGGGCAGGGGACGTTTTGTCCGCTGTGTCTGCAGATGGCATCGCGCCCCAGGGAGCCGCCACCGGGGTCTTCTGGCCGACGCCGGGAATCGGAGGCCGCACCCTGCCGGCCCCCGGTGAGGCGTCAGCGGCCGTACGGGGCGGCGTTTCCTGCGTTTTCTCCGCAGTTGCGGCGGCCCTCCGTTCTGCGGCGGCCGCGCGGGCCGCGCGCCACTGGCGTTCGGCCTGTTCTTCACGACGATGGGCCTCAGCCTGGCGGCGCAATTCTTCCAGACTGGCGCGGATGTCGTCCGCCAAGGGCCCGGCCTCCGGCCCCAAGGCGCGCTGCAGCCCTGCTTCCAGCCCCTGCAGCATGGCCTGCGGTTCCGTAGCGGACAGACAGACGTCCGCCACCCTGGCGCTCAGGTGCGCGCGGGGCGTAACGGGCGCGGCCTGCACCAGCACTTCGGCGGCCTGGTCATACGCGCCCTGACGCATGAGCTGGACGGCCTCGGCGAGGAAGGGATTTTTGGCCGACGGGTCCGAGCGCAGCAGCCGCGCATAGACCTCCCGCGCCCGGTGCCACTGGCGGGCGCGTACAAAAGTGGCCGCGGCCTGCCCCAGATATTCCCGATAGCGGAGCATATCCTCCTTGCCCTTCCAGGCCACGGCCATGCCCAACTGCGCCTTGCCCTCCAGCAGCGCGCCGTGCAGGGCGCGTTGAAAGGCGGCAATGGCATGATTCCACTGCCGTTTTTCCAGACAGCTCATGCCTACCCTGAAGTAGTCTTCGGGGCGACGCACGGGCTTGAGCAGCAGCGCATAGGTTTCCAGGGCTCGATCAAAGGCGCGGGTGTCGGTCAGTTTTTTGGCCCGTTCTAGTTCTTCTTGGCCGGTGCGGGCCGCGGTCAGCGCGGTCAGGTGCTGTTTGAGCAGGCGTACGGAATAGGGGCGGGCCAGCAGGGCGCTGGCCCCGCAGCCAAGGGTTCTGAGTTGTTCCGCCTCGCTGTCGCTGGGCAAAATGAGCAGCACGGGCAGGTCCAGGAGCAGGGGGTGCAGGCGGAGCATGGCGCAGAACTGTTCGCCGTCCATATCGGCCAGACGCTGGCTGCAGACGACGGCCTGTGGGAAAAAATCCGGCAGGGGAGGCACGAGCCGGGCCAGAAGACGGGCGGCCTCTACGCCGGAGGTGCGGCATTCCACCCGGTCCGCTCCGGCCTCGCGCAGGGCGCGTCTGTCCAGAGCAGCCTTGGGCTCGCTTTCCGCCAGAAGCAGAATATGGAGTGGTGGAGAATTGGTCATGCCATAGGTGTTCCTGTCTGGAGCATAGCCGTCAGGGCCGTGCGGCGCAAGGATGAAACTGTCCCGCCGACCTGGCGCGCAGGGCGGAAAAACGTCTTTGACAAAGGCAGGACCGGGCGTTTCAGCGCCCGAAGGGCAGAATGCGGGCGTGCCGCAACGCCCCGGAATTGGCGGGCGTCTCCTGACAGCCGGGGCGGGGGTACAGGGCGTGACAGTAAGGGCAGCACAGGGCCGTGCCCGTGGGGTACAAGCGGATGAGCCCGCCGCCGTTTTCCTGGCACTGAGGGCAGAAGGGCCCCAGTGAAACCCCTTGACTGCGCAGCCAGTAGAGGCCCTGGCGTTGATACAGGTCGCGTTGTATCTGCACGGTGTCTTCCAGGGTCTGCAGGCGGGTGCGCAGCAGGTCCAGTTCGTCGTCCTGGGCCAGGCAGCGGGACTGCAGTTCCAGCAGCAGCCGCCGCGCTCCCGTAGTGTGGCCGGCAGCGAGGAGAGCATCGATTTTTTTGAACAGACCGTAGTCACACATGGGGCACCTATGGGGCTTGGCAGTCGGGACGCGGCGCTGGCTGCCGCGCGGCCTGACAGTGTTATCGGTCAGGTCGCGCAAAGCCTTTAGGGCAGTGATTGTCTGTAATCTTTATAGGTTGCAAAAATATTCAACGTGCCGGCAATTGTCTAGAATAATTGTAGAAATGTCACGAAATTATGGACAACAACGGAAGGCGGAGGGGGAAGGGGGCAACGCCGGGCCTTGTGGGGTGGAAAAAGCCCGGAACCGCCCTTATGGCGGCTCCGGGCGGACGGAGAGAGGTTAGCCAAGTTTTGTGGCGTCGATGACGTTGTAGTCGAGGCCCAGTTGCTTGGCGGGCAGCCCCAAGGCCAGACCCACCAGTTGCGAAAGGTGCAGCACGGGGAGGCGGGCTTTGGAGTTGTGCTGCTCCTGCGCGTTGTCCTGATAGATATCCAGCTGCATCTGACAGAGCGGGCAAGGAGTGACTATGCAGGAGGCTTCGCCGGTGGCGGCGCTGTTGACGATTTCGCTGGTCATGAGCATGACGGATTTTTCTGCCGGGTACACGGCGTGGAAGCCGCAGCAGTCCAGCCTTTTGGCAAAAGGCACGGTGCGTGCGCCCAACGCCGCCACAATGGTTTCAAAGCTCGTGGGATTTACCGAGCTTTCAAAGCCCAGGGCAGATTCGGGCCGCAGGCTGTGGCAGCCGTAGAAGGCGGCCACTTTGAGTCCGGTGAGGGGCCTGGTCACTTTGGCCTTGAGGGCGTCGGCGTTCCGCGCCAGCTCCCAGAGCAGGCTGGTTACCTCGCTGGTGCCCTTGTAGGTCATGTTGCCTTTGGCCAGAAAGGTATTGATGCGTTCTTTCTGCCCATCGTCCAGCTCTTGTTTGGCGCGGCGCAGCATGAGCAGACAGGTGCTGCACGAGGTCAGCACGGGCAGGCCCATCTGTTCGGCCAGGGCCAGATTGCGGGCATTGGCCACGAGCGTTGCCAGGTGATCCACGTCCTGAGCCTGGGAAGCGCCACAGCAGCTCCAGCCGGGGATTTCCCTGAGCTTCAGACCCAAAGCCGGGGCTACGGCTTCAAGGGCCATTCTGGATTCCTTGGCGGCCTGAGTCAGCACGCAGCCGGGGAAAAAGGCGAATTCGGTCTGCATACGACTACTCCTTTGCGGCGGTGTGGGCCGCCTCAATCATCTTCACCAGGGCGTCATGCCCTTCAATGGTTTCGCTGCCGAAAGCCTCTAGCGGGTTCATCTTGCCCTGCCGCAGCAGGGTGATGGCCATGCCCGCGCGGGCAATGGTGCTGACGCCTTCGGTGCGCAGGGCCAGCCGCACCTCATTCAGGCGGCCGGAATCCTCCACCAGGTCGGTATAGAAGGACTGGGCGTGGGCCGGGCCTACGCCGTCGGTCATGCCTTTGGCCATGACCATGGCTCGCAGGCCGGCAATGTCGTCGGCGGGGCTGATGCCCTTGGGGCAGCGGTTGGCGCATTCCTGGCAGTGTACGCAGTTCCACAGGCCGCCCGCCACGGCTGGTTTGCCGTGCAGCAGCGGGTCTTTGCTGCGCGAGTCATTGGCCACGCGCCAGGCGTGGGTGAAGACAAAGGGCTCCATATAGTCGCTGCGGTCAGCGGTAAGTTTATTGCATTCCGAAGCGCAGCAGCCGCAAATAATGCAGTCCCACTGTTTTTTGATGCGGTCGAATTCGGCCTGGGTCTGACGGCAGCCCTCCTTTGCGGAAAACTGGTCCTTGGCGGCCATGCCGGGGTGGATTTTGCGCAGATTGTCCACAGCGGGCTCCCAGTCCACCACCAGATCGGAAATCACCCGGAAGTTGGCCAGCGGCGCAATGTGCAGACTGTCTGTGCCATAAGTTTTGAAAAGGTCGTCCATCTTGGTGTCGCAGGCCAGCACTGCGTGCCCGTTGACCCGCACGCCGCACGCGCCGCAGATGGCGCAACGACAGGAGGCCGTGAAGTTCAGCGTGGGGTCCTGGGTTTGCTTGATGAACAACAGGGTATTGAGCAGGGTTTTGCCCGCCACGTCGGCGGCTGCAAGGGTGTAGGTCTGCTCGTAGCCTTTTTTGCCGTCAAAGCGGTTGATAATAAGCGTAGCCATCAGTATTTCCGCTCCTCAGGCTTGAAGTTGGCGATCTCCACAGCCTTCCAGCCCATGTGCAGCCTGCCGCCTTCATCCATGGTGACCATGCTGTGTTTAAGGAAATTGGCGTCGTCGCGTTTGGGGAAGTCCTCTCGGGTGTGCGCCCCGCGGGATTCCCTGCGTGCTGTGGCGGCCAGACAGGCGGCTCTGGCCAGTTGCAGCATATTGCCCAGTTCCACGTATTCAGTGAACACGGAATTGTACACGGGGTTGGCATTGGGGATGCGCAGGGCGTCGTAACGCGACTGCAGGTCGTCCAGCGTGCCGGCCAGGGCGGCGAGTTTGGCCTGCGTGCGGAAAATGCCCATATTGTCCCAGAGCTGCGCGCCCATTTCTTCCCGAATGGCATACATCTGTCTGGCGTCGCCGCCTTTGGTCACGCCCACAAAGCGGCTTTTCCACTGCCCGGCCAGATCAACCAGGCGCTTGCCCGCGCTGTATTCCGTTGTTCCGGCGTAGGCAGCCGCGCCGTCGCCGGCGATTTTGCCGGTAACCACGGCATCGGCCAGCGAATTGCCGCCCAGACGGTTGGCCCCGTGTATGGACACACAAGAGGCTTCGCCAGCCGTGAACAGGCCGGGCAGGGTGGTGGACATATCATCGAATTTGTCCACATCAATACCGCCCATGGAATAGTGGGCCGTGGGGCGGATGATCATGGGTTTTTCCACCAGGTCGATATTTTCAAACAGTTTGCCCACATGGCGGATCTGCGGCAGGTCGTTGACGATCTTTTTCTTGCCCAGGTGCACAAGGTCGAGCAGCACATAGGCTTCGAGCCCGTGGCCGAAGCCCCGGCCTTCGCGGATTTCGGTTTCAATGGCGCGGGCCACAATGTCGCGTGGGCCCAACTCCATTTTGGCGGGCGCGTAGTTTTTCATAAAGCGCTCGCCCTTGTTGTTGAGCAGATACCCCCCCTCGCCGCGTGCGGCCTCGGTAATGAGCACACCGCCGTGTACCACGCCAGTGGGGTGAAACTGGATCATCTCCGGGTCTTTGAAGGGCACGCCTGCGCGCAGGGCCGCGGCCACGCCGTCGCCGGTGGAGATGTAGGGGGTGGAGGTGCGGTTCCAGAAAATGCGGGTGTAGCCGCCCGTGGCCAGCACCACGGCTTTGGCGCGCACGGGCGAGATTTCACCAGTGCGGATATTGCGCAGCACAGCCCCTTCGCAGCGGCCGTCGGCCGTTGCAATATCCAGCAGCTCATGGTCCATGAGGAACTTGACGCCGTGGGTCAGGGCTTCGTCCAGACAGACGTGCGCCACAATGTGCCCGGTCTTGTCGGCCGAGTAGTTGCAGCGCACCTTGGAAGCGCCGCCGAAGGGCCGCGCTTTGACCCGGCCGTCCTCCGTGCGGGAGAAGGGCATGCCCAGGTAATCCAGCTCCAGAATGGCGGGCCCGGCCTGCTGGCAGAACTTGAGGGTGGATGTCTGGTCCACCAGGTAGTCGCCGCCCTTTACGGTATCATAGCAGTGCAGTTCGTACGAGTCGCCTTTGCTGAAATCAGTGACGCCGTTGATGCCGCCCTCGGCCATACAGGTGGCGTTGCGCGAGGGCATGCATTTGGTGACCACCACCACGTTGAGTTTGGGATTTTTTTTCATGGCGGCCACGGCCGCGCGCAGCCCCGCGCCGCCCGATCCAATGATCAGCACGTCACAGGTGGCCATTGGTCCCGAACCAGAGGCCGCTGCCAGGGCTTTTTCGAGGCCGCTCATGTTCACCGTCAGCGCGCTGATGGTGATGCAGGCCGATTGCAGAAATTTTCTGCGGGTAATCTGTTGTGTCATAAGGGATTCCTTAATTGGATAGATGCCGCGTCGACCGTATGGGGTGCTAAACGCCGAGGACCGGCATGGAAGAGGTGTCGTGCGCCATAACTTTTAGGGTGTGCTCAACCTGCGCGCGACGAAGAACAAGTAAAAAATACGCAACTTTTTTTCAAGAGTAAAGGTCAATGATGCGTAAGTAAAATACAGCACTCTTGCATTGTTATGCAAAATGACGTGGAAGGGCAAAAGCGGACTGTCTGGCGGAAAGCGTGGTGGGGTATGACGGGAAGGACAAAGACCCGGCGCGACGCCCTGGCAAAAAACTACATTTTGCGGCGAGAGGCGGGCTCCAGCGAACGCAGCATTTCACTGAAGCGCTCTGCATCCGCTTCTTCTTCCGGCGGCAGACTGCCTTCACGCAGCAGGCGTCCGCCCAGGTGGTCGGCATCCTTTCGCGCGCCCGCCTGGCGCAGCATGTCTGTGGCGGCGTCGGGCACGGGGGCTTCCACGTGCGGGCTTTGCCGCCGGTCTTCCCAAGAGGCGGCGCGGCGCAGCACGTCTTCAGCCACCATGATGGGCGCCTGGGCCCGCACGGCCAAGGCGATGGCGTCAGAGGGGCGGCAGTCCACGCGCACCCGGCCTTCCCGGCTTTCCAGCAGGAGCATGGCGTAGAACACGCCCTCGCGCAGATCGCTGATCTCTGCCCGCAGCAGTTTGGCCTTAAGCGCGCGCAGGGTCAGAAGCATGAGGTCGTGGGTCAGGGGGCGGGGCAGGTTTTCGTTGTTGAGCGCCAGAGAAACGGCCATAGCCTCCACCGCGCCCACCCAGACGGGCAGCACGGTTTCGCCGTCCAGTTCGCGCAGCACCACGATGGGCGATTTGCTTTCCGGGTCGAGGGTCAGGCCAAACACGTGCATTTCTACCATAGGGCCCCCTGCACCTGGGCCATCAGGCTGTGTTTTTTTGCTTCTGTAATGCGCACCCGTGCCATTTTGCCGCTGTAGTCCTGGCCGGCAGACAGGGGCACGTGCACGAGCGCGCCGTAAGGGTCGCGGCCCTGCCAACTGGGAGCCGCCGCGTCCCCTTCACGGGGGCTCGGCCCTTCAAGCAGCAGCGTTGTGCTCGCGCCTACGCGGGCCTGCAGCCAGTGCGCGCCCAGGTCATCCTGCAAGGCTTGCAGACGCAGCAGGCGTTCTCTGGCCACGGCTGAGGGAATTTTTCCCGGCAGCAGGGCGGCGCGCGCTCCGGGGCGGTCCGAGTAGCAAAAGGAAAAACTGGACATGAAGCCGCAGGCCCGCACCATCTCCAGCGTAGCGGCAAAGTCCGTCCCGCTTTCGCCGGGAAAGCCCACGATCAGATCCGTGGAAAGGGCCAGATCCGGACGGGCCGCACGCAGGCGGGCCACCATGTCCAGGTAGGCGGCACTGTCGTAACGTCGGTGCATGCGCCTGAGCACCACATCTGATCCGGACTGCAGGGGCAGGTGCAGCCGTGGACAGAGCTGGGGCAGGGCGGCAAAGGCTTCCACGTCTTCTGGCCCCATATCTTTAGGATGGGGCGTGACGTAGCGCAGCCGTTCCAGGCCGGGAAGCTCCGCCACCAGGGCGAGCAGGCGGGCAAAGCTGGTGCCATCGCCGTGTTTGTCCCGGCCAAAGGCATTGACATTCTGCCCCAGCAGGGTGATCTCACGCGCGCCGTTTTCCAGGGCGGCGCGGCAGTCGTCCAGGATGGCGCCGCTGGCCCGGGATTTCTGACGGCCACGGGTGTAGGGCACGATGCAGTAGGTGCAGAAGTTGTCGCAGCCCTGCATGATGTTCACATAGGCTACAGGATTGGCCGGGCCGGGCGCGCCGGCTTCGCGCTCCACATAGCTGTCCGTGAAATCCAGTAGAGAAAGGCGCAGGTCCGGTTCTTCCAACAGGCGTTCCACTGCCGCCGGGGCCGCGCCTATGCCGTCGCTGCCGGCCACCAGGCGCACCTGCGGTTCTTTTTCAAAAAACGCCGTGCCCAGCTGTTGCGCCACACAGCCGGCCACCCCCACCAGCACGCGCGCATCGCCTCCCGTGACCTGCCGGATACGCCCTAGGGCGCTCATGACCTTTTGCTCAGGCTTTTCACGCACAGAGCAGGTGTTGACCACCACCACCTGGGCGTCCTCCAGGGGCGCTTCGGCAAAGCCGCGCGCCCGCAAGGCCCCCCCCAGCCATTGAGAATCGTGCACGTTCATCTGACAGCCGAACGTGATGATATGAAAGGTTCTTTCCTGCATGGGGCGGCGGCTTACTGTTCAATATCCAGGTCGGCGTCGTACATACCGGGCGCGCCTTCTTCTTCCAGGGCGGCCACGCGGTCTTCCAACCATTCCAGCACGGCGCGGGCCGTGTGGTAGTTGAGCAGCACCCGGCTGTGCACAAAGCGGGTTACCTCGCGGGAATCCTCTTCGCCGGGGATGATTTCGTGCCCGATGGAGCCGTCCGGGGCCACGAGCTGTTCCGAGTACGGGGGCAGCGTGTCGCTTTCATTATAAAAATTCATTTCAATTTCACCCTGGGGGTTGATGCCCCCCCAGACGCCGTGGGCGGTCTGGAGCCGGGCCGCGGCGTCCACCGCATAGGTGTAGCGGATTTTGGCGGGGTGGCCGTTGGCATTGTTCATGGGCGCTCCTTTTGATAGGGTCATGGCGATGCTGCCTGTGAAGGCATATGATAAAAAAGTGCCCCTGCCAAGTAAAGGCGCGCGGGCCCATGGCCTTGACGGACTTTTGTCCCTGGTTACAATACAGGACGAGCCCGCCCTTTTGGCGGGCGGCGTCACCGCCTTACCACAAGGAGCGCACGTTGAGCGAGGCACAGATCAAGGAACATCCCCTGCGGCCCTATTTTGACATGGAAGGCTTCATGACCATGAGCCACGAAACCCGCCTGGGTGGCGCAGTGCTGCAGCGCCTGGTGGATTTGTGGGGCCAATGGCTGCCCAAGCTCAAGGTTTGCGAAATCAGCACGGGCAAGATCGCCTATCTGGCCGTATGGCTGCCTGAAGAGGTGGAGGAACTGGTGGACGCGGCCTGGGAAAAGTCCGCCTCTGACGGCTTTATGGTCAACAACCTCGCCCAGTTCATGTGCATGGCCGCCGTACAGGAGCTGCTGCCGGAAGTGGAAAACGCGGGCTGTGCGCCCTCGCCCAGGCCCACAGAGGCCTTGCGCGCAGCCTTGGCCGGTCTGGGCCTGGAATACCGGGAAGGGGCCGCGACTCTTGCCCGGCGCTACGCGGTGGTGACCCACTATCCTTTTAGGGGCGGCTGTGAGATCTGCCACCTGCAGGACCAGTGCCCCAAGGGGCAGGGCCAGGCTGAAAGCGCCAGCGTCCTCTTGCCGGGCTATGAGCCGGGGGCAGGGCAGTAGCCGGCGGTCAGCGGCCTTCCATGACCAAGGTGCGGGTTTTGCCCTGGGGGTTGCGCACCACCAGCTCCACTGTGCGGGGATTGCGGCTGACAGCCTCCACCAGACAGGTTTCGGTCGTATCGCTATCGTAAGAA
Source organism: Desulfovibrio legallii (assembly GCF_004309735.1). NCBI lineage: Bacteria > Pseudomonadati > Thermodesulfobacteriota > Desulfovibrionia > Desulfovibrionales > Desulfovibrionaceae > Desulfovibrio > Desulfovibrio legallii. The sequence continues at coordinate 14,644 of NZ_SIXC01000007.1, read as the reverse complement.
CGCACGTCCACTGTTTCCCCCCGTGAGGGGACACGGTCGGGTGTGACTTCCACCAGGTCGGCGGAATCGGCATCAAAGCCATCCCAGGCCAGGGCGGGCAGCGGCAGGAGTATCCAGCCGGTGAGGGCCGCCCCCAAGAGCAGGTGTTTCATGTCCGCAGGTGTAAATCCATTTTCGTCTCTTGGCAACATGGGGGCGGCGGACGGGCCGTTGCGCGATCAGTATGGGCGAGAGGTGCACTATCTGCGCCTTTCCGTGACGGACCGCTGCAACCTGCGCTGCGTTTACTGCCGCAGTGAGGCCCGGCAGACCTTCATTCCCCACCCGAAGGTGCTGCGCTATGAGGAAATGGTTCGTCTGGTGGGTGTGCTGGCAGGCCTGGGCGTGCACAAGGTGCGCCTCACCGGGGGCGAACCCTTTGCCCGCAAGGATTGCGACACTCTGCTGGCCCTGCTGCACCAGCGGTATCCGCAGCTGGACCTGCGCCTGACTACCAACGGCACGCTGCTGGAGCCGCACATTCCCCTGCTGCGGCGGGTAGGCGTGCGCGCCGTGAATCTTTCTCTGGACAGTTTTGACCGCGAAACCTTTGCCCGCGTCACCGGGCGGGATCTGTTACCCGCCGTGCTGGCTTCGCTGGACGCCCTGCTGCGGGCGGAAATACGGGTCAAGATCAACGTGGTGGCCATGCGCGGCGTCAACGACGGCCAGATGGACGATTTTGCCCATGCCGTGCGGCACCTGCCCGTGGACCTGCGTTTTATCGAGTTCATGCCCATGGGCAACGGCACCCTTTGGGGCCCGGAAACCTTCTGGCCCGCCGACCAGATCCGTGAAGAGGCCCAGCGTCGCCTGCGCCTGACGCCCGAAAAAGGCCAGGAGGCCGAGGCCGGTCCGGCGCGCATGTATCGGGTGGAAGGCGGCAAGGGGCGCATGGGCTTCATCACGGCCATGACCTGTCAGTTCTGCGGATCCTGTAACCGTTTGCGGCTCACCAGTGATGGTCATGTGCGCACCTGCCTGTTTGACGACAAGGAATACCGCCTGCGCGGACTGTTGCGCCATCCTCGCTGCAACGATGCGGACCTGGTGCGCGTGCTGCGCCTGGCCTGTGCGCAAAAGCCGCTGGGCGCGGAGATCCTGGCTGCCCGGCGGGCCGGGTGCGCCGTGGCCGGCAAACAGATGGTGGGTATAGGAGGGTGAAGCCGTGATTGCCTATGTGGAAGGACGTCTGGCGCAGGTCTGGGGCAATACCGCCCTGGTGGTCACCCAGGGCGGCGTGGGCTATGCCGTGGGCCTGCCGGCCCATACCCTGGCTTCCCTGCCGGGGCGTGGAGAGGCCGTGGCCTTTTACACCAGCCTGGCCGTGCGGGAAGACGCGCTGGAGCTGTTCGGCTTTGCCAGTTTTGAGGAGCGGCAGACCTTTGAAGTGCTGGTGTCCATTTCCAAGGTGGGCGCGCGCACGGCGCTGGGCATTCTGTCCATTTTCCGGCCCRACGATTTGCGGCGTCTGGTGCTGGAAGACGACGTGCTGGCCCTGACCCGCGTTTCGGGCATCGGCAAAAAAACGGCCGAGCACATTTTTCTGGAACTGAAATATAAGCTCAAGGTGGACGACGCGCCTCAGGCGGCGGCGCTCGTCGGCAGTGGGGTCCGGCCCGGTTCTGTTTTTCGGGATGTGCTCGACGGCTTGGGCAATCTGGGCTACAGCGAGGATGCGTGCGCGCCCATGGTGAAAAAAATCTTGCTGGAAGAGCCGGACCTTGATGTAACCGGCGCCTTGCGGGCCGCGCTCAAGACGCTGGCCAAGGGGAAGGTTTGATGGCGGAAGACTACGACGAGCGGCCGCCGCTCGGGGAAGGGCTCGCTGGCGTAGACGAAAGCGTGCGCCCGCGCAGCCTGGAAGAATTTATCGGACAGGACGAGCTGCGGGCCAATTTGCGCGTCTATCTGGACGCCGCGCGCGGGCGGGGCAAGGCTCTGGACCATACTCTGTTCTACGGCAATCCCGGTCTGGGCAAGACGACCCTGGCCCAGATCATGGCCGCAGAACTGGGCGTGAACTTGGTCTGCACCTCCGGCCCAGTGCTGGAGCGCAGCGGCGACCTGGCCGCCATCCTCACCAATCTGGGGCGACACGACATCCTCTTTGTGGACGAAATCCACCGCATGCCCATTGCTGTGGAAGAAGTGCTTTATCCGGCCATGGAGGACTTCAAGCTGGATCTGGTCATTGGTCAGGGACCAGCGGCCCGCACGGTCAAAATCGATCTGGAGCCTTTTACCCTGGTGGGGGCCACCACCAGAGTGGGGCTTATTTCCTCCCCCTTGCGTGACCGCTTCGGCATTGTGGCGCGGCTGCAGTACTACAGCCCCGACGACCTGGCCCGCGTGGTGGGGCGTACGGCCCGTATTCTGGGTGTGGAGATGACCGGCGAGGGCGCGAGAGAGATCGGCCGCCGCGCGCGGGGCACGCCGCGTATTGCCAACCGGCTGCTGCGCCGGGTGCGCGACTTTGCCCTGGTGCACGGTGACGGCCGGGTGACCAAGGAGGCAGCCGCCTCGGCCCTGACCCGCATGGACGTAGACCAGGAAGGTCTGGACCAGATGGACCGGCGGTTGCTGGAGGTGCTGATTAAACACTACGACGGCGGTCCGGTGGGCATCAAAACTCTGGCTGTGGCCTGCTCCGAGGAAGTGCGCACCCTTGAGGACATTTACGAGCCCTACCTCATCCAGTGCGGCTTTCTCAAGCGCACGCCGCGCGGCCGCGTGGCCACGGCCCGCGCCTACCGCCACCTGAATATTCTGCTTTCCTGAAACAACGTCGTCTTTTGTCTTCCGGCAGAAGAGCCTCAAATATTTTCAAAACGGCTGCGGAGGCCACCGGCGGCCGTTCTGTTTTTGCGTCCTGTACAAGATTTTTCAGACTTGCCGGGTCGCTAGAGTATTTAACACTTGAAATGCTCGCTTACGGCAGGCAAAAGCCTGCCTTCTCGCATTTTGTGGCAAGGATTTTCAAGAAAATCCTTGCAGAGCAGTTAGCACATTTCATTCGCTGACTGCTCTACCTTAGAAAAAGAGGCATAGCGGTCCGGAGAAAGCGCTTTTGTCCCTGTCTTTGGTGTAGCCCCTGAAAGCGCGACCACAGCATGACATGGTATACAAATTTGAGACAAAAAAAGGGCCTGCTCTTGAGCAAGCCCTTGATTTAACTTGGTACCGGGAGCGAGACTTGAACTCGCAAGGTGTTGCCACCGGCGGATTTTGAGTCCGCTGCGTCTACCAATTCCACCATCCCGGCACGGAGGCGTACGCTTGTGTACAGCGCCTTGCCGCAGCAAGCGTATAGCGCAGCGTCGGCAAGGCGTCAAGAAAAAGCGTGTGCCCAAAGTGTGCCTGGCTCGTCTCAGGGCATTTCAATTTTGAAATGCCCTGGCGGTTGCGCAAGCGCAGCTTCAGCCGTTGCAACGCAGGAACTTGGCCGTCGCGACGAAGGAAGTTACGAGCAAAGACAGCAGCGCTCTGTAGTTGCGCGGTTAAGCGTCGTAACGAGCGCGCCTTGAACGTTGAGAATACGCATCCTCAAAGGTAATCTGTCCTAACAAACAGGGCGTGGCGGCCCGCAAAAGCGTTTGTCTTTTTTGGCGCAGGCCCCCTCCGTTTGTTTTCTTAAAGACAATGCGGGAACGACAATCCGAGATCAAGGCTTGCCCTGTGGCAGCTGTACCCGGAACAGGCCGCTGATGACGGCCAGGTCGTCCAATATGGGTGCGGGCAGGTGGCGGAAGGGCTGCATGACCGTGCCGGGGTAGCCTTCGGTAATGACGTGCAGGGCGCGCTGGTGGCTCACGCTCAGACGGCGCAGGTCCGGCGGGGCCGGGCGCAGGGTTTTGCCGAAGTCCGACACCGCACCGTTGGCCGCGTGGCACACGGCGCAGACGTCGATCCAGACCGTAAGCGCCTGGGGCGTGATGTCGTGCGGCGGCTGGGGCGTGTCTGCCAGCATGCTGTAACGTTTGTCCAACGTATCCAGCACGCCTTCCAGTTTTTTACGGTCGTACAGTCGGAAGTAGGGCATACCGGAACCGGGCACGCCATCGCGGATGAGCGCATAGGCGTAGCCTCTGTCCGCACGGATGGCGGCCAGGTCTGCGGCAGGAATGCGCAGGTGGCGCGCTTCCGGGCCCTGGCCGCGTCCGTCGAGTCCGTGACAGGGCGCGCAGGCCCCGTCATAGATGGTGTCGCCATTGTCATAGACCGTGCGCAGCTTGAGCGCAAAATTTTCCAGGGCCTTTTGGCTGAAGGGGGCCAGTGCAGCCGCGCGGGCCTCTCGGGCGGCCACGGCCGTGTCGTGCATGGGGGCCAGGGCAGCATCCTGCAAAAGCTGCCGGCCTGTGAGCATGGCCGCAAAAACCACAGGCAGCAAGGCCAACAACGCCGGCGGCGCCGTACGTCGTCCCGTGCGCCGCAGCACCAGCAGCACGCCCAGAGTCGCCAGCACGCCCACAGCCAGACTGGTCAGCACCGGCCCGTTCCAGCTCGTCCGCACAGTGAGCAGCAGCCCCAGGCCCAGAACCAGCTGGGCCAGCACGCTCCACCACAGCCAGCGGCGCAGCATGAGGGCTTTGCGGGGCTGGTCCTTGGTGGAAAAAAAGAGGTGGAAAGCCGCGCCCAGCACCAGCGCCGCGCCCAGCACATGCAGGTAGCGCAAGAGCCAGTGGAGGGCCGGCGGCGCTTGTGGGCCAAAGCCCGCAGCAGCAAAGACGGGCCAGAGCTGGGGACGCTCCATAAGGGCCAGCGCGCCGGTGAATACGGCGGGCACGGTCATGAGCGCGCCTACCCCCAGCATGCCGCAGACAAAGGCCAGCAAGGCATTGCCAGTGAGCTTGTGCCCAAAGGCGTCGATAAGCAGAAAGGCCAGAATCAGCAGAGGGATGATGGCCAGCCAGCTGTACGAAAACAGCCCCGTTGTGGTAAAAAAGGCATAAGAATAGCGAACCTGCATCACCAGCAAAGGGGCCACGCCCAGCACCACGGCCAGGCTTTTGAGGCCCAGGTGGCTGTGCACCAGATGGCTGTTCCAGGGTTGCTGTGCCGTGTTGTTGTGGAGCAGGGCGTGCAGAAACAGGGCCAGGCCCAGCATGGCCGTACCCAGCATAAGCAGCACGAACAGCAGATGCAGGCCGAAGCTGATGAACAGCAGGGCGTCCAGCACGTTTTCAGAAACGGGCAAAGCCAGAAAGAGGTCGTTCCACTGCGGCATGGCTACTTCTCCCCCACGGTGTGGCGGGCTTTGTCGTGGGCCGCGGCCAGGCCGTAGATATACTGCGCCAGAAGCAGGCGCTCCTCTTCCGAACCGGTAAAGGGCGTCATGTAGGGGGCCAGGCGCTGGGTTATGCCTACCATGGCCACCACCCCATCCAGACTGCGCCCGGTCAGGCGTTGGTCAATGCCGTTGATACCGCTTTCCGCATGACAGACGCCGCAGTTGGCGGCAAACAGGGCCCGACCGGCGGTTTCACCGGGGGAGAGGCCGGCATCCGTATTCAGCCAGCGGGTGCGCGGCAGGAGGGGGGCATTGCCGGCCAGCAGGGCTTCATTTTCCGTCAGGGGAATCTGGTTGGCGTACATGTAGCCGGGCACCAAGTAGGGCCCGCGCACAAATTCGCGTACCCGTTCAAATTCCATAAACAGCGTCACGCAGCAGAGCAGGGCGGGGATGCAGAGCGCGCGGCTGAGCAGTGGGCGGCGGCCCAGGCCCGCCAGAGCCGCCAGCACAATGCAGAGCGCTGCTGCCGTATTGAGCAGCGGCAGAAAGTCCGGCAGTTGTGAAAGGTAGGATGTGGCCACCGCAAACTTCCAGTGGGTCAGATACGTATCCGGAATGCGGGCAAAGTAGATCCAGGCGCTTACGGCCGTGACCAACGCCGCGCCCAGCGCCGCGCCCCCGGTGCAGCGCAGCGCTTTTGCGCGTTGCACCGCCGTGCCGTCAAACCGCCAGGCTGTCCAGCCCAGGAGCAGCAGCGCCCCCAGGCAGAGGCCGGCGCCCAGGCGCAGAAAGACCTGGGGAATAAAGGTGGGGTTGAAGTAGGCATCGGTAAAGGAGCGTCCCCAGGGCCAGCCGTCCGGCGTGAGCATAAAACCCAGAATGCCGGAAATGAGCACGGCGGAAATGACCGCCATGCCCACATAGCTCCAGCCCACGGCGGCCAGCAGTCCGGGACGGGTTTCTTGCAGCTTGTCCCAAAGGTAGTAGTAAATGAGCAGAAGACAGACTTCGGAGGTAAAGGCCATCCACTCAATGAACCAGGGCCAGAAAAAGAGGTGGATGAGCGCGCCTATGCCTTCCGGAGCCAGAGCCCCGGTGATGAACCAGATGCCCACGCCCGTCACCGCGCCTACAGAAGTGGTAATGACCACGGCTGTGCCCAGCAGGCGACGGGTGATGCGCGCCCAAAAGGCTCCCTTGCCGCGCCAGGTCAGCGTCTGGAACAGGACGAGCATGGTCATGAAGCCTATGGCCATCCCGTGACTGATGAGCACATGCAGCACGGCGTCCAGGGCTATGGTCATGCCATCGCCCAGGCCGGGAATATGCAGGATGGGAAAGACCATGGCCTATTTTCCTTTCGGCAGGGGGATGACCCGCTCGATGACTTCAGGGTGACTGGCGACGAACTTGGGCCGAGGACGGCTATTGACAAAGGCGGCCACGTCCAGAGCCTCTTCCTGCTTGAGCGAGGGCGCGCTCTTGGGCATGAATTTCCAGATGAACACGGCAAAGGTGCGCACCCGGTGCATGCCGGCGCCGTCGTTATAGGAACCGTCGCCCCAGAGGGCCGGGGCAATATCCGTGCCCTGCCCGTCGCTGCCGTGGCAGCGGGCGCAGACTTCGGCGTACACGCGCTCACCTGCGGCCGCATCGGGCTGATGGGCGTTTTCGAGGCTGTGGGGCAGGGCCCAGGGCAGCTTGGCGTACACGGGAATATCTTTGGAAATCCACTGTAGATAAACCAGCAGGGACTGCATGATCTGGCTGTCCAGAGCCGGGGCCTTGCCGTTCATGCTGCGCTCAAAGCAGTCCTGCACGCGCAGGGCCAGGTCTGTGGTATACTTCTGCCGGCTGCGGTACTGGGGATAGGTGGCCCCAGACCCCACCAGCGGAATGCTCTCAAGGCTGCGGCCGCCGTCAAAGTGGCAGCTGGAACAGGAAAGGCCGTTGCCCACGTACTGCCCGGCGTACTTCTGGGTTTCGGTCATGATTTTGTAGCCCAGCAGAACCTGGGGCCGGATTTTTTCCGGCGCGTCCTCCGGCCGGGGAGGATTGAACAGGGCCTGCTGCGCCGTCGGCGCTGCGGATGCTGCGGCAGCCGGCGCGGGAGACGTCGGAGCCCGGCGTACAGCCACACTGGTGCGGAAGAAGGAAAGCATCCAGCCCCCCAGCAGCAGCAAAAAAGTGACCAGAACCAGAGTCAGAAGCAGATTGCGGTTTTTCATAGAAGCTCCGGTAGAATGAGCAGGACCGGCCTGCCTGGAAAACACGGCAAGCGACCGCCGCAGTAGCGGAGGGCGTGGCTTTGCATACTCTTTTTAGAGTACGCAAAGCGCTCCGGATGTCAATAAGAGTGCGGAGCTGTGAAGAAAAGTAAAGGAAAAACGCCGGGTTGTTAGTGTAGTAATATGCAGGATTACGCTTCTGCGGACGGGGGAGCGGCTTTGTCCAGCGTGGCAAATGCGCCGTGCACGGCACGGAGCAGGTCTGACGGGGCAAGGCGCAGTTGGACGCCGCGCAGACCGGCGCTGACAAATATAGCCTCTTGCCGGGCGGCGCTGGCGTCCACAAAAACAGGCCAGGCTTTTTTGCCGCCCAGGGGCGAACAGCCGCCGCGCACATAGCCGGTAAGTGGGCGCACTTCCTTAAGAGGCACCATGTCCACATGCTTGTTGCTGGAAGCCGCTGCCAGGGCTTTGAGGTCCAGCTCGGCGTTGGCCGGGATGCAGGCCATGAGCACGCCGGTTTTGTCCCCACGCGCCACAAGCGTTTTGAAAACGCATTGGGGCGGCACGCCCAGATTGTGGGCCATGGTAACAGCGGAAAGATCCTCTTCGTCCACCGGCGCGCTGTGCAGAGAGTAGGCAATAGCCAATTTTTCCAGCAGGCGGGCGGCGTTAGTTTTGGGAATTTTGGGATGCGATGACATGGTTATGGACAGCTGGTTGCAGCCAGCGGCTGAGTTTTTTGCGCAGCACGGCCAGATTAAACGGCTTGGCGATGTGGTCGTCCATACCGGCGGCGATCATTTCGTCCACGTTTTCGGGCAACGTTACGGCGGTCATGGCGATAATGGGCAGGTGCTTGCCTAGGGCATGGCGGCTGAGGTATCGGCGTATTTCTCTGGTGGCGTGCAGGCCGTCCATGACGGGCATATAGACGTCCATGAGCACCAGATCATACGGGGTGGTGCGCACCATGCGCACGGCTTCGCTGCCGTTTTCAGCCAAATCGCAGTGCAGACCGGCCCGCTGCAGCAAAGCCCGCGCCACTTCCTGATTGATTTCATTGTCTTCTACCAGCAGGATGCGGCTGTTGGGGGGGAGGTCCGGCAGTGGCTGGGCATCCTCTTCCTCGGACGGGCAGTAGGTATTGCGGGCCAGGCTGCAGGGAATGCGCAGGTGAAAGATAGAACCTTTGCCCAACTCGCTTTCGCACCAAAGGCTGCCTTCCATAAGTTCCGCCATGCGCTTGCAGATGGTCAGGCCCAGGCCCGTGCCGCCGAAACGGCGGCTGATGTTGGAACTGGCCTGGGTGTAGGGCTCAAACAGGTGCTGTTGGTATTCCTGGCTGATGCCCATGCCCGTGTCTTGCACATAAAAGTGCAGAAATTCGTCGCTGGCGTCGCTTTCGCGGCAGATGCGCAACTGTACGCCGCCGCTGGCCGTAAATTTAACCGCATTACTCAGCAGGTTGAGCAGCACCTGTTTGAGCCGCAGCCCGTCGCCCCAGAGTTTGTGCGGTACGTCTGCCTCCACCTGACAGTCAAAGGACAGGCCTTTTTGTTCCAGGGGAAAGCGGATGGAGGTATGGGCGAATTCCAGCACTTCGTCAAGGCTGTAGTTGGCGCTGTCCAGCTCCATTTTGTTTGCTTCAATTTTGGAAAGGTCCAGAATGTCGTTGATGATGTTCAGCAGACTGGTGGCGGAAGTCCGGATTTTTTGCAGATAGTCGCGTTGTTCTGGGTTGGGTTTGGACTGCAGAGCCAGCAGGGTAAGGCCGATAATGCCGTTCATGGGCGTGCGGATTTCATGGCTCATGTGGGCGAGAAATTCGCTCTTGGCCTGCGAAGCCAGCACGGCCTTTTCTCGCTCGCGCTGATTGTGTAAAAGGTCTGTGACGTCTGTGGCGATGGAAAGCCGGACCAGCCTGTTGTTGTCCCAGCGGATGGCCTTGTCCATCACGGAAAAGGAGCGGCGGCTTTTTTCGTCGGTATAGGTCCAGTGGTAGGGCTGGCCCGCCTGTCGGGCAATGATGTCATTGGTGCAGAAGGGGCAGGGGCTTTCACGCCCCATAATGCGGCGGTAACAAAGGGTGCTGCGGGCAGAAAGCTCCCTGGCGCTTTCCTGCTGCTTTCTGTTCATGAACAGGACTTCGTGCGTTTCCATGTCTACAATGCTTATGGGCTCACTAAAGGCATTGAGGATGTCGCGCAGCTGCTGGTGCTTGCGTTTTATTTTGTTGTAAAGACGAAAATGGATCAAGGAAATGGCCAGAATATTGCCCATAAGGTGGCAAATGCTGGATTCTTCCAGCGTCCACGGCGTTTGGGAAATGCGCCGGGAAAGGCATATACCCCCGTAGAGATCCCCTTCATGCAGAATAGGAAGACAGTAGACTGAAAGCACCTGCCGGAATGTGAAAAGTTTTTTAAGGGGGCCTTCGGGCAGGTCGTTGGCATTTTCCACAACCAGGCTTTTGCGCTTGTCGAAAGCCTCCAGCACCGGCGCAAGGTCATCCAGCGCCGGATCCGGCAAGGGGGGATTCTGCACGGGGTTCTGCCAGGTTGCGGGCACATGCCAATGCCCGTCCTGTCGTTCCGTCAGAGTGACCTGACCACAGTGCAGGGCTTCACCAATCGCTGCCAACGCGCTACGCAGAAAGTCATCCTTGTTGTCGTGCAACAGGGCGGCACTGGTGATTTCCAGAGCCAACACCAGAGGGTTGGCACAGGCAAATTCCGTAAACTGCGGACTGTCCGGCATGAGGCAACTCGAACTTGTTGGTATCATTTAGTATAGTGTGTGAGCTATAACTCCTCTTGCAGAAAATTGTCAAGAACACCCCGAAAAAAATACAAAAATCTGAAATGTCGTCATTGCTTGCGGTAAAGCGTCACCTGCGGTCATTGCCACAATGCAGCAATTTCCCGCGCGCGTGCGGCTTCGTCCGCGCGCGTTGCAACCGCTATATCCTGAAGCAGTTTTTGGGCAGTGGTGCGCAGGGCTTCCCTGTCGCCCGTATTGTCCACCACCAGATCGCAAGCCGCCAGCTTGCGCGGCTCCGGCCACTGCCAGGACTCCAGCGCGGCCAGCTTGTCGTCAGCCCAGCCGCGCGTCGCACGGATGCGCCGATCGCGCAATTCTTTGGGGCAGTGTACGCCTACCACCAAAGGTGCGGGAGAAAAGACGTCCTGCCAGCCGCTTTCAAAATACAGCGGCACTTCGGCCACGGCCAGGGCATGGCCCGCAGCCTCGGCGGCATTCCAAAATTCCTCCACAGCCGCGCGCACCAAGCCGTGCACCAGCTGTTCCACCTCTCGACGCAAACCGGGATTGTCGCGCATGGCCGCCAGCAGGGCGGCCTTGTCCACCCCGCCTTGGGCTGTGAGAATGCCTGCGTCCGGGGCCATACGCTCCAGCCACGGGCCGGCGGCCCCGTCTGGAGCGTACAGTCGGGCCACAAGAGCGTCGGCGCTGATGGCAGGCACGCCTGTGGCGGCAATATTCTCCGTGAGGGCGGATTTGCCGCTGCCGGGGCTGCCCGTGATTACCATACGCCGCATCCGGCGTGTGGCCGCCAGGGCAGTCTCCAACAGATCTTCCGGCGGCGGGCAGGAGAAGCGTAAAAGCGCGCCGTCCACAGGGTGGGGCAGCTCCAACCGCCAGGCGTGCAGCATCTGGCGTGGGGCCAGGGCCCGCACGTCCTTGGGGGCATAGAGCCGGTCGCCCAGCAGGGGGTGTCCCACATGGGCCAGATGAACGCGGATTTGATGGGTGCGGCCCGTAAATATCCGGACGGCCAGCAAAGAGCAGCGCCCGTCCGGCGCGCTCCAAAGCCGCCTCCAGGCAGTGTGGGCGGGTTTGCCGCCGCGCGCTTCAGGCAGCACCGCGCGTTTGACTTTTGCCGTGGGGTGACGGCCGAGCGGTTTGCGGCATTCGCCCGCGTCCGCAGGGCGGCCCCACACCAGAGCTAGGTATTCCTTGTGCACTACACGGCCGGCAAAGGCGGCGCTCAGGGCCAGGCGGTCGGCCTCAGTCAGGGCCACCGCCAGAAGGCCGCTGGTGTCCTTGTCCAGACGGTGAACAATGCCGGGCCGCAGCCCTTCCAGCTTGGCCAGTTGCGGAAAACGCGCCAGCAAGCGCTGCACCAGGGTATGTTCCGGACAGGACGGGCAGGGGTGCACAGTGAGCCCGGCGGGTTTGTTGCACACGGCCAGGTGTTCGTCGTGCCAGAGAATTTCCAGATGCCCCTCTTCAGCCCGCAGGGACGAGCTTGCTTCCGGCGTCTGAAGTTCCACCACCTGCCCCTCGCGCAGGCGGCAGTCCGGCTGGTTTTGCGTAAGGCCGTCAACCCGGCAGTACCCGGCTTTGATGGCCTTTTGCAGGGCCGCACGAGAAATTCCGGTCAGTTCCTGCCCCAGTACCCGGTCCAGGCGTTGCCCCGCAGCTGCGGCCGGGACGCACATGTGCAACGTGTTCACCGCAGGGTATCCGCAGGAGTGGACAGGGTGCGCAGCCTGTCCGCAAAGGTCACGGTGCGGTAGAGATTCGGCAGTTCCGCACCGGGCGTAATGGACGTGATCACCACCCGGCCCAGCACCAGCCGGGCGTCATCGTCGCCGTCCTGCACCACCCGTACGCCCCAGACGTCGTGGAGAATGGCCGGCCGCCCACGGTAGTTGCCCACATAGAGGGTAATGTGTCCGCGCATGCCCACCAGACTCAAAAAGGGGACGCCGTAACGCAGTATGGCGGCTTCTTTTTCCGCGGTGCTCATGCCTTCCAGGGGCAGGACAGACCCGGTGCGGGCCTGGGCCACGGAATTGCGCGGCAGCCAGATGCCAAAAGGGGCCAACAGGTCGCGGGTCATGGCAGAGCAGTCGCGCAGGCCGAACATGCCGCCCCAGCCGTAGTGTTGCCCCATCATTCGATTGCCCAGCCGGGCGATGTTGCCGGGCGTGGGCGGCAAGGGCCAAGGGGCGGCGTCCGCGGCCGCAAGGGTAACGGCCTCAGTCCGTGCCATGCCGTCGGGTCCGCGTTGGGGCAGCAGCACGCGCATATCGTCTTGCCCATTCTGATTATCGCTGCGCAGAGGCAGCAGCGCGCCGATGCCCGCCGTAGCCGTCGTCCCCCCCGCTGTAACCAGGCGCACCGGATCGCGCACCAAGGCGGCAAACGGGCCGTCGCGGTAGGTGTGCGCAAATGCGGCGTCCACGGCGGCCACATCGTCGGCAGCTACCCAACCAGCGGCGATGGGGCACTCCACAAAATGCCAGCGTCCGTCCCTGGTGGTATGGACAATGAGCAGCGGCGTACCCACGGGCAGGAGAGAATACTGAAAATAATCAAAAGGATTGGCGCGCGGGTCGGGCGTGGGCTCGGCAAAGCGGGTCTGGCTGGTGGGCATTTCACGCAGGTCGGTAGCACGCACGGTGATGGCCCATGTGCTGCGGGACGGAAAAGCGCCCATGGCCGCGTTGCGGCTTATGGCGTCCCACTCTTCCTGCGTCCAGCGTACGTCGTTGTATTTAAATCCACGCGCGCGGTGGAAAATGGCGGCGGCGTCGCGCCGGCTTACCGAGGTTTTGGTCATTTCCCATGGGCCAAAATAGATGCGCATGAAGCGGGCTACCTGGGCGCTTTGCTCCGCCGCGGAGAACAGTTCCTTGTCCTTTCCGGCGCGGGCGGCGTAGCCATTCAGATCCTGCGGAAAACGGCGCAAGTCCTCCACCGTGCCCATCCAGGAGGGCAAACCGGCTTCGTGCGGCTGGTGGGCCTGACGTCCGCCGCAGGCCTGCAGCAGCAACAGACACAAAAGCCCAAGCAACAGCCCGGACAGCCGGGCCAAACCTGGGGCAGAACCGCAATAGATGCCCGCAAAGCTCCTCCCAAAATGACGCATGTGCTCCCTCCTTATCTGGCGGAGAAAACATAGCATCAGGGGCGCTGACAGGGCAATGCCCGTATTTTTGCTTTTTGCGACACATATTGCTTGACAAACGCCACTTCTGCCCGTAAACACATACCTCGCTGTCACCATCGTCTATCCGGTTAGGACGGCGGCCTCTCAAGCCGCTAAGACGGGTTCAAATCCCGTTGGTGACGCCACTCTTCACAAAAGCGCAGAAATTCGCCCGGTTGGGTGAGCCTCTGCGCTTTTGTCTTTTTCCCAGAAAGCTCTCATGCGTACCCGGGTTCCTGCCCGCGCGCATGGGGGCTTTTGCATTTTTGCGTTGTCGATCCGCAGGACGTCTCTTCTTTACCCAAAAGGGACCACCTCTGCCTTGTGCTGCGGGTGACCAGCTATCAGGGCAACAAGGTTATGGAAGAGTCGGAACATTAACACGAGCGGAATGAGGATGCACACGAGACAGGATTTCATCGCGCTTGCCGGAATAGGCCACCATGTCCAGCTCATAAGAGACCTGGCAGTTGAGCCAGAACTCCGCGCTGTTGCCAAAGTAAGCGGCCAGACGCACCGCCGTGTCGGCGGAGATGCCGCGCTTTTCGGCGATAATGCCCTGGATGCGGCTCTGGGGCATGCCGGTGTCCAGCGCAAGGCGGGTCTGGCTTATGCCCATGGGCTTCAAAAATTCTTCATTCAAAATTTCGCCCGGATGCACGGGCAGCATGCGGTCAGTCATGGCGTTCTCCTAGTGATAGTCGACGATTTCAACGGAGTAGGCGTTCCCGTCTTTCCAGACGAAGCATATCCGCCATTGGCTGTTGATGCGGATGCTGTGCTGTCCGGCCCGGTTTCCTTTGAGAATTTCCAACCTGTTTCCGGGAGGAACACGCAAGTCGTTCAGCGAAACGGCGTTGTGCAGGACTTTGAGCTTACGCATGGCAACGCGCTGGATGTCCGGCGGCAGGCCAGCGACATGAATCCCCTGGAACAAATCCTCCGCCCGGCCGTCTTTATAGCTCATTGTCATGACAACAACATAACACTAAAAAGATGTTACTTCAAGCGTATAATTCGGACAGGGGCGGTCCGGTAATCCTCCCATTTTTAGGAGCACTTACAAGTAGAGCCTAAGACACCTGTGCGAGCTTCATGGCGGGAGTTATGCCGCCAATGCCCATGTTGGGGCGCTCGTTATTATAACTCCAGAGCCATTTGGTGGAAAAATCCTGTATTTCTTTC